>SYNW01000095.1 GCA_005805045.1 Actinomycetota bacterium | reverse complement strand
CGCTCACGCGTCGAGACAACATGCGTCTCCGCTCACGCGTCGAGACAACATGCGTCTCCGCTCACGCGTCGAGACAACATGCGTCTCCGCTCACGCGTCGAGACAACATGCGTCTCCGCTCACGCGTCGACGATGACAAACAGCAATTCGCATTCGCAGGCGATTTCGCCGTTGACCTTGGCAACACCAGTGCCCTTGCCCGCGCGCGCCGACATGCGACCGAGTTGCACCGACATTTCAAGCACATCACCAGGCACGACCTGACGCCTGAACCTTGCGCCGTCGAGTCCACCAAACAGCGGCAACTTGTTGGTGAATTTTGTGTCACTCAAAATCGCACACGCCCCAACTTGGGCGATCGCCTCGCACATCAACACTCCAGGCAAGGTGGGGCGACCCGGAAAGTGACCAACAAAAAAATCTTCGCGACCGGTTAAGTGCCAAAGACCTGTCGCCCGCAGCCCCGGCTGCAATTCGGTCAGCGAATCCACGAACAAAAACGGCGGGCGATGCGGAATTATCTCGCTGGGTGCGGGAAACGAACTCACTTTTTGATCATGGCAACAATTTAGCGGTTGCTGGATACGGGGCTGTCAATCGCCGCACGCACCTCGCCAACATATTGCGCCACAGAGTCAGCGCCCTCGTCTAAAAGCCGTCGCACGACAGATGCACCTTGAATCACCCCATCGGCAACGACACACGCCTGTTGTGCCTGTGCCGCATTCGAGACTCCAACACCGACCAACACTGGCATGTCGGTAATTTTCTTCAATCTCGTCGCCATTGCCACTGCAGTCGTTGCAAGTTCAGTGCGTTCACCCGTGACGCCGAGCAAACCTACCGCATACACGAATCCTCTGGCTCGGTCAACCACACGGGGCAATCTTTCGTCGGGAGCAGTCGGTGCAGCCAGCATCACGGTTTCAATTCCAGACGAATCGGCCGACTCACACCAATGCGCCGACTCTTCGAGTGGAAGATCGGGCACTATCGCCGCCACGACACCCGCCTCGCGCAGCGAATTGGCGAACCTGGTGTGCCCTGCGCGATAAACCGTGTTGTAATAACACATCACTATCAACGGAATAGAAACATCCACACCTCGCAGTTCGTGCAAAATTGAAATCGGAGTTGCACCATCGCGCAACGCCCTCTCGGAAGCCATTTGAATAATCGGTCCATCCATCACGGGGTCGGAAAAAGGTATGCCGATTTCTATCGCATCTGCCCCGTTGGCTGCCGCGCCACGAATCGCATCAATCCAACCCGTCAAACCACCCGTTATATACGGAACAAGAATTTTTCGATCAGAATCGCGCATCTGACGCAACCGGGTCTCAAGTGCACCCGGCTCATGTTCCGCAAATTTCACGAAGACTTCATCTTTAACTCAGCGAATCGCCGAGAATCGTCATCATCTGGGCCACATCTTTGTCGCCGCGACCTGACAGATTCATCAATACGGTTTGTCCTTGAATCTTCGGCGCCTCTTTGGCGATCCACGCGACCGCATGCGCGCACTCAAGCGCAGGGATTATGCCTTCGGCGCGTGCCAACAACTTAAAGCCTTCAATCACTTCTTGGTCGTTGACACTTGGATACTCTGCGCGACCCACCGATGCAAGATACGAATGCTCAGGTCCGACGCCCGGGTAATCAAGACCAGCGCTGATTGAGTGCGCTTCTTGCACCTGACCGTATTCATCTTGCATCAAATAACTTTTCATGCCGTGCACAACGCCAGGGGTGCCACGACCGACAGCGGCGCCGCCTGCGGGCTCAACGCCAACCAGTCGAGTGTCGGCATCAACGAATCCCGAGAAAATACCCATCGCGTTTGAACCGCCACCGACGCACGCCACGACAATATTCGGATCACTTCCATCACACATTTCTTGAAACTGTTTGCGTGCTTCTTTGCCGATCACACTTTGAAATTGCCGAACCATAAACGGATACGGATGCGGCCCCATTACCGAACCGATGCAGTAATAGCTGGTTTCAACGCTCGCCACCCAATCTCGCATCGCTTCATTGACCGCATCTTTTAGTGTGCGACTTCCCGAATTTGCTGCCTCAACTTTCGCCCCGAGAAGTTTCATTCTAAAAACATTCAGCGACTGGCGTTCAATATCCACGGCACCCATGTACACCTTGCATTCAAGACCAAGCAATGCCGCAGCAGTTGCCGAAGCCACGCCATGCTGACCTGCCCCAGTTTCGGCAATGATTCGTTTCTTGCCCATCCGCTTTGCAAGCAACGCTTGACCCAACACACTGTTGATTTTGTGCGAACCAGTGTGATTCAGATCTTCGCGTTTGAGAATCAAACGAATGCCAAGTTGCGCTCCAAGATTGTGACACTCTGTCAAGATTGAAGGACGACCCGCATACTCGCGCAAAAGATCGTCAAGTTCAGTTCTGAAAAGTGAATCGCTCCACGCCTCGTTGAATGCACTTTCGAGTTCTTCGCATGCCGGCACCAAAGTCTCGGGCACAAAACGGCCACCGAATTCGCCGAATCTACCGTCTGCCCCAGGTGTGAGTAACTCTCGAGGCGCTTGCTTTGGGTTCATCACCCCCAAATGTATCCGAAGAGCGACTAAGTGTCCGCTGCTATTTTCTCGAAACCAATTCGTGCGTTGTCAATGAATCGCTTTAGTTTGATCGGATCTTTGTAGCCATGGTGCTTCTCGACTCCCGAAGAAACATCTACACCCCAGGGCATAACATCGCTGATCGCCGACTCGACGGTTTCAGCAGTCAATCCACCAGACAACACGACGCGAACAGTATCCGGCAACTCGGCGATCAAAGTTCGGTCGAATGCGACTCCGGACCCTGGATTCGGCGAATCCACCAAAATCAGGTTGGTCAAATAGTCGTCGGCTCGCGCCGCCTCAACTGAACCGGCGACCACGGCCTTGATCACCCAATGCAAATCCACCATTACCTCGGCAACGTTTTGTGCCGACTCATGACCGTGTAGTTGCGCGCCAAACAATCCTGCCTCACGGATCGTTTCAATCACTCGCTGGGGATGCTCATCGCGAAACACGCCGACGGTGATTATGTTCTGCGGCAGCCGGCGCACGATCTCCTTTACCCGCTGAGGCGCAACCTGGCGCGGCGATGGTGCAAAAATGAAACCCAGAGCATCGGCACCAAGCGCGACAGCCAGCAATGCATCTTGCTCATTAGTTATGCCACAAATCTTTATGAACATCTAGACACTCAATTCGCTGACACTTTGGACGATGTCTCCGGAAGTGACGAGGGATTCGCCGACCAACACGGCGTGATAACCGGCGTCGCGCAGATTTCTCGCGTCAGCCCGCGTCTTGACACCAGACTCGGCAACTCGCACGACATTCGCCGGCATCAGTCTGGCCAATCGCGCCGCCCGCCGATGGTCAACCTCAAAAGTATTTAGATCGCGTTGATTCACACCAATCAACGACGCTTCGATTTCTAGGGCGATCTCAAGTTCGGCTTCATCGTGTACCTCGACAAGCGCATCTAAGCCAAGTTCAGTTGCAAGGCCGTGAAACTCTGCCAGTTCAGACTTGTTGAGTGCAGCCACGATCAACAATACGCAATCGGCATTCATCAGTTTTGCGTCGCACACGTCTTTGGGTGAGACCGTAAAGTCTTTGCGAAGAACCGGCAAGTCGACCGCAGTTCGTACGTCCTCCAAATCAGATCTTGAGCCTCCGAAAAACTCGACATCCGTGAGCACAGAAATGCAGCATGCACCACCTCGGCGATATTGCTCGGCGGTCACCGATGCCTGCAAATCTTCATTCAGCACGCCACGCGATGGTGATCGCCGCTTGATTTCTGCGATTACCGCGATTTTCTCCACCGAATCTTTGCGCAACTTGTCGGTAAAGCCGCGTGACGGTGACGACTTTTTTGCCTTCGAAACCAGCTCGTCCAAGTTACGCGTGTCTGCAATCGCCGCTTCACGATGCTTGGCGAGAATCTTGTCGAGATACAAGGATTAAAGCCCCTTGCCGCCTATCGGTGTCAAAAATGAAAACTCAGGGGCTCCATCTACGAATGGTGCGAGGGTCTTGGACCACGACTTGAACGCTTCAGATCCCATGTGCAGATTCGCCGCATCTTGATCGGCATAGAGTTCGTAAAACCAAACGACATTCGGGTCTACGGCATCATGGTGAAAAATATAAACATTGGTACCGCTCTCGGCCTTCGCCGTCGCAATTCCTGGCATCACCGCGGCGGTCATTGCGTCGCGTTGGCCCTCTTTTATTTTCAACTTGACTGCTACTGCTACCTTGCCCACAATTTTTCCTTCCGTTTTGATTGATGTTTTTCTGTCAGTAGCCGAGCCTCTGCGAAAGTTCAGTTATTAACGAATCTATCTTTACCCGACTCTGTGTAGTCGTATCGCGCTCACGAATCGTCACAGAATCATCCTCGAGCGAGTCGAAGTCGACCGTCACACAATAAGGGGTGCCGATTTCGTCTTGTCTTCGATATCTTCGGCCAATTGCTTGAGTCTCGTCAAAGTCGCACATGTAACGCGCACCCAACATCGCGTGAATCTGTTTGGCAAGGGGCATCAGTGTGTCTTTTTTTGATAACGGCAATACGGCGATCTGGAACGGGGCAAGTCGCGGGTGCAATCGCAACACAGTTCGCGGTTCATCATTCACAACATCTTCGTCATATGCGGCCAATAAAAACGCGGCCATCGCACGATTGACCCCTGCAGCAGGTTCGACGACATAAGGCACGTATCTTTCGTTCGTCGATTGATCGAAATATTCGAGCTTTTGTCGCGAGTGTTCGGCATGTTGCTTCAAGTCGTAGTCGGTACGTTGGGCAATGCCTTCAAGTTCACCCCAACCCCATGGAAACTTGAATTCAATATCGCTAGTGCCCGCCGAATAATGCGAAAGTTCGTCTTTGGCGTGTTCTCTGATTCGTAACATCTCAGCCGGTATGCCGTGGTCGATATACCACTGCAATCTTGACTTGCACCAATAGTCATACCATTTTGCGCTCTCGCCAGGCGGCACAAAGAACTCGAGTTCCATTTGCTCAAATTCGCGCGTGCGAAAAATAAAGTTGCCGGGTGTGATTTCGTTTCTGAAACTTTTTCCAACCTGGGCGATGCCAAATGGCGGCTTTTTACGACTTGTCTGCAAAACATTGGCGAAATTAACGAACATACCTTGAGCCGTCTCAGGTCGCATATACACAGTCGCACCCTCGCCCTCGATCGGCCCGGCTTGGGTTTTGAACATCAGGTTGAATGCTCTCGCATCAGTGAACGCACAACCCTTTTTCGACTGTGGGCAATCTCGATCGTCGAGCTGGTCTTGTCTGAATCGACGCTTGCAAACCGTGCAATCAACGAGTGGGTCACTGAAATTGCTGAGATGACCACTGGCCTCAAAAACCTGCGGAGATCCCAGAATTGCAGCGTCAATCAATACGACGTCGTCGCGCTGCTGCACCATCGTGCGCACCCATGCGTCCTTGACGTTGCGCAACATCAACGAACCAAGCGGACCGTAGTCGTACGAAGACCTGAACCCACCGTATATTTCGCCGCTCGGATAAACAAACCCGCGCCGCTTGCATAGGTTTACGATTTGATCTAAATCTTGCGCGGGCACCCACTCAGACTATTACAGATGCAGCGCGTATTTGAGCCGCATTTGCGACTATCGCTCTGGGCTCTCAAAGACGGCGACTGATTTAAGTCGTCGTTCAATGTGATGCTCCATGCACTTGGTGGCAAGATCCGAAACTTCACGGGTTGCGGTGCTCTCTGGCAGCGAAAGTGCATAGTTCAATTGTCCGCCAACAATGCTTTGGATAATTTTGAAAGCATCCGATGAGATGCTCACCCCACTGCGACAATTTAGACATTGTCCCCCACCACGAAACAAATCGAACGCAATCAACTCGCTTCCGGGTGCCCCACAACCGACGCAACTTTCTACGTGTGCTCCGACGCCCTCGACCACCAACAACTTGAAATAAAACGCCGCCAGCACGAGCGCCGAGTCGTTCTCTGAAAGCCACTGCAGCGCACCAACCAACATCTTGTATAAATGCTCTGTCGGTTCACCATCCATACCCAGTTGGTCGATCGCCTCGAGCATCGCTAATCCGCGCGTCAAACGATCCAAATCTGTATAAAGTCCGCGCGCACTGGTCACGAGTTCAACCTGACTCACGGTGTCGAGATCCTTGCCCGAACTCAGCAACACATCGATGTGGCTCAATGGTTCGAGTCGTGACCCAAATCTTGACGACATCTTGCGCACACCATTGGCCACCGCACGAACTTTGCCGTGTTCAAGCGTCATCATCACGATGATTCGATCAGATTCACGAAGGTCATATGTGCGAAGCACGACCGCCTTGTCGCGATAAAGGCTCATGAATCGACACCACCGAAACGACGATCACGTCTTTGAAAATCGCCGATCGCCATTTGAATATGTTCGATGTCGCACTTCAACCACGGCACGTTCAGAAAAACAAGTTCGCTATATGCAAGTTCCCACATCAGCGACTCTGGCACCCGGGTTGGTGAGCCTAAAACCAGAACCAAATCTGGCTCACCAGATGCCGGTGACAAAAGTGTCGCCGCAAGTTTTGCTTCGTCGATGTTCTGAGCGACACCAAGCTGGGCAACCGCATTCACAAATCTCTCTTGTCCGTCGGCGCACGTATCAATCACGACGATCAACCCACCATCGGCGACCACAGAAACACGATCACCCGAACGATGCCCGCCATGTGCCTCGATTATCGAATTGCAAATTTCAGTGCGCTCGAGCGAAGTTGCCGCCCCTGAATAAGGATAAATTGACAACCATCGCACGCCGACGCCGCTGACCGAGCGAACAAGTGCATCGATCTGCGATTTCCATTGTGCAGGCGTTGTCTTCAGCCACTCGCCGATCGTACCCGCACACACCAAGACATGGGCCAAATCACTGTTCACATTGCGTGTCACTTTGACCATGGTGATATTCTCCCACTTTCATCCGACCCGACTCGCCAACCAATAGTTGTTAGCGTTCCGTAGATGAATTCGAAACCCCTTCACGTGGCGTGCATCATGGACGGCAACGGCAGATGGGCTGGTAAACGGGGTCTACCCCGCACCGCTGGCCACACGGCAGGGGAAGAATCTCTGGCAGACATTGTTCGTGCGGCATCAAAACGCGAAGTTGACTACCTTACGGTGTTTGGTTTCAGCACCGAAAATTGGGTCCGCCCACGCGCCGAGGTGCGCCACATCTTGGGGCTGCACAAAAAACTTTTTGGACGAATAGAGGAACTCAATGAGAACAATGTCCGTATCAATTGGATTGGGCGGCCGTTCGATGAACCGGGCTCACGCACACCGCTTTATGTGCAGCGAGCGATTCGCAAGGCGATCGAAGACACAGCCAAAAATACCGGCATGGTTTTGACGGTGGCATTTGACTATGGCTCGCGCAGTGAACTCACACGTGCAGCGGTAAAACTCGTGAATAGTGACCAAGAACTGACCCCGATAAATCTGCGGTCGTGGCTCTACGATGCCTCGCTGCCGCCGGTGGACGTTCTCGTTCGCACATCAGGTGAATCTCGCATATCGAACTTCTTGCTGTGGCAAATAAAGTCGGCGAAAATATATTTCACCGAACGACCATGGCCAGACTTTGATGATGTCGATCTCGATGCAGCAATTGCATTGACGAAAAATTAAATTTAGTTAGTGACTGTCTAATGACAACCAATATCGCTGATCAAGAAATTCTCGATGCGTTGCGTCGTGTCACCACTGAACTAGCAAACGCCGAAGAACGTCAGGGCCAAGATGAAATGGCCGTGCTCGTTGGTCGGGCCTTGCGCAAGAACCGACATCTGATCGTGCAGGCCGGCACCGGCACGGGCAAGACCCTTGGTTACCTGGTGCCGGCAGTTATTTCGGGGCGGCGAATCGTTGTTTCGACAGTCACTAAAGCGTTGCAAGATCAGCTCTCACAAAACGATCTACCCCTGTTGGCGGTGGCTTTGAACCCGATTCTCGATCATCAACTGACCTGGACGGTATTGAAAGGTCGCAACAATTATCTTTGTCGCCAACGCATCGTAGAACTCTCAGAACGGTCGCAATCCAAACTCGAACTCGACGAAGTGTCGGTGCGAACAAAAGCCGACGTAAAAAAACTTGTCGAATGGTCTGGCACAACCAAAACAGGTGACGAGGGCGAACTTGATTGGCAACCGCAAAGAGGTGCGTGGTCGATGGTCAGCGTGACAAGCGAAGAATGCCCCGGTGCGTCCCGATGTCCGCAAGGAGAAAATTGTTTCGCTGAGCGTGCGCGTGCGCAAAGTCAAACCGCCGATATTGTCATCGTCAATGGTTGGTTATACGCCCTCGACATCGTCACACAAGGCACGATCATCGGCGAACACGACGTCGTAGTTTTCGACGAAGCCCACGAACTAGAAGACGTCGTCACAGATTCTGCTGGTCTGGCTCTTTCTCCGAGTCGAATAACCTCAATCGGCTCGGCGATGCGATCGATCATTCGCGATGATGCTATGTCGGGTGGTTTCGCCAAGAGCGCCGCGAGATTGCGCGATGCAATTGTGCCGTTCGTCAACAAACGTGTGGCTCTGCCCCTCGACGCTGAATCTCGAGAGACTCTCGTCGAGGTTCGTGGTCGCGCCAATGACGCCTTAGAGTCGTTGCGCACGATTGCTACGAACGATGAATCAGCCAAGCAGAGAAAACTCCGTGCCCAGTCGCTATGCACTCGGTTCATCGAAGATCTGGATCTCGCGCTCGCCGACCGGAGCGGATTCGTCGCCTATGTCTCGGGCAACGCAGATCGCTGTTCACTCGAAATGCGGCCACTAGATATAGGACCAACCCTGCACGAGGCGGTTTGGTCACAACGCACAGCGATTCTTACCAGCGCGACAATTCCAACGAACCTGCCCCAAAGAATCGGTCTGACTGCTGACAGTTTCGACGCATGCCATGTGGCCAGCCCATTTGACTATGAAACCAACTCGCTGTTGTACTGTGCCTCCCATCTTCCAGACCCCGCTCAAGGTTTGCGCGACAACGCGGTGCACAAAGAAATTTATGAGTTGATCAACGCCGCAGGCGGCAGAACCTTGGCATTGTTCACGAGTTACGCAAGACTTAATGCGGCCTACGACGCCCTAGCAGACAAACTCGAGTTTGAAGTTCTCAAGCAAGACGATCTGCCAAAAATGGAGTTGTTACGAAAGTTCGCCGCCAGTGAGTCAACTTGCCTGTTCGCGACTCAAAGTTTCTTTCAAGGCGTGGATGTACCCGGCCAAACACTGAGTTGCGTGATAATCGACCGACTTCCGTTTCCTGTGCCGACAGATCCGTTGATGAGCGCTCGTCGTGATGCCTTCGGCAAGTCGGCGTTTACGGCAATTGATATACCGATTGCTGCCACAAAACTTGCTCAAGCGGCGGGACGCTTGATTCGCACCCAGACAGACATGGGCGTTGTTGCCGTCCTAGATCCGCGACTCGTAACCAAAAGTTACGGTAAAGCGATTATTGAGATGTTACCGCCCATGGAGTTCACCGACAAAATTAAACGCGCCACAGAGTTTTTGGCTTACGCGGTGAGCAAGCGATAACCCATGCCACGCACCGTGGCGATAATTTTTGGATCTTCTGCCGAGTCTTCAATCTTCACCCTCAGACGTCGAATATGGGCGTCGACCAATCGACTATCTCCGAGGTATTCATAACCCCAGACCAACTCAAGCAACTGGTCTCGCGACAAAACTTTGTTTGCATTTTCCATGAATATGTGCAACAGCCGATACTCGGTCTTGGTCAACGGAAGTTCGACGCCAGCCTTCAAGACAATCCCCTGATCACTACGCATCTCGACGTCGCCGACGACGAATCGATCCAACTGCGCTGCCGATGTCGACAACAAGGTGGTGCGTCGCAATGCCGCACGAATCCGCGCAGCCAATTCTTTTGGAACAACCGGCTTGGTCACGTAGTCGTCGGCTCCAGCCTCCAACCCCGCAACAAGATCATGCGTATCTGTCTGCGCGGTGACCATGATGATCGGGACGAGACTCTTGCGGCGAAGCTCGCGGCAGACGTCAAAACCCGACATGTCTGGCAAACGCAGATCGAGCAAAACTAGGTCCACAGTTTCGGCACTGAAAGTTGCCAGACCCGAGGTGCCATCTGACGCCTCGATTACTTTGTAGCCCTCATCTTCTAGGGCCAGACGCAACGCCGCCCGTATGTCATGGTCGTCTTCAATGAAAAGAAGCTTTTGCACGGTGTTCTATTCTGCCCCGAAGTTGAGATTTGTTACAGAAATAGCACAGTTTTATTGGGGTTCTGTCAAATTCACCCAGCAGTATGGGCTCGTCACACCGGCGGGTCGTCTTGCTCCCCCTTGACACCCGCCGGTGGGGGTTGGCAAAAATCCCGCAATGCTTGAAGCGTGCAAGTCAAAACCGCGACGGATCCAAACGGAATCTTTCAACCGTTGATTGCGACGACCAAAAATTTGCGCGGTCTGCGCGGTCGAATAATCCTGTATTTCAGTCTCAGTGCTTT
>SYNW01000094.1 GCA_005805045.1 Actinomycetota bacterium | reverse complement strand
GTGAAACAGTCGACTTGAGAACCCAGAAGTTTTGGCTAGACCTTCGTCGACGCACAGCAATAAAAATGGTCGTCGAGCAATATATGCAACTGCGGCGACGATGACTAGAGCGACAAATTGCACAATTAAGTCTCGCGAATTGACCCCAAACAATTCACCAAACAAGATTCGCGAAAGATCACCAAAAAAAGTTCTCGATCGCGAAGTGATCATCACGCCGAGTGCCAGCATGCCGACGAAAAGCAGGCCAATCGCGGTATCACCCGAGAGGCGAAACCGTCGCGAGACAACGCTGACGCCAGCCATCATCACTAGTGAACCAACAGCCGCTCCGATAACACCCGAGATACCCAAGAGCATCGCCGTGGCGATACCCGGCAGCACGCCATGACTGAGTGCATCGCCGATGAACGCGAGCCCACGCAACACAACGAAAGTGCCGGCGATCGCACAAGTGACGGCGACGAGAACGCCCGCGACCAGCGAGAGCCTCAAGAACTCGTTGTTGGCGAATGGCTCAAAAAGCATGTTGTTATTGAGCCAACCCACGCTTACAACAGTAACGAGTGCCGTGAGTTAGCCGAGTGCTTCGGCGATTTGTTTAGTCAACTTGAGAATGAACTCCTGATAGTTGGCGGCACCATCGAGATAATGAGTTGAAAGCGTGACGGCTTTTATGCCGAGTTCTTTGGCAAGTTGAGTTGCCGTGTCTGGTGAGACGCCAAGACCAGTGAAGATTGCCGGCACTTTGTATTGCTCGACCTGTTTTTTTAGTTCGGCAACGTCGCCGGCGGTCGCCTCAGAGGTAGTTGTGAAGGACGGAATGATTACACCGGTTACTTCGCAACCATATCGGTCGGCAAAGTAGCCCATCTCGTCGTGGCCACTAACGAGGTTGCACTCGTCAAGACCGTTGATGATTGACTCAACTTCGCTGTCGAGATCCTGCAATTTCGTCGTGAGGGCCATTGCCTCGTCAGAGAGATCTGCCCCTGTGGCTTCGCTGAGCGCGGCTGTGAGTGCTGGCAGCATCTCGAGCATCGTCGCGGGCGAAAGCCACAGGTGTGGGTCGCCACCACCATGCCCGTGTTCGTCGCTCTTTTCGTCCGCGTGATCTGCGTCTTCTTCATCACCGTGATCATCGCCTTCTTCAATTTCTCGCACGGTGATGTGTTCGGCGAGCATAAAGATTTTGCCCCCTGAGTCAGCAATGTTTTCGAGTACTTCTTCCAGGCCTTCCTCAAAATCAAGACCGTTTGATACGACCAGTGCAGCGTTGTTGATTGTTTCGATGTCTTTGGCTGATGGTTGAAACTCGTGCGGATCTTGGCCATCTGGAATGACCACATTTACGGACGCGTTTTCGCCAACGAGTTGTGAAACTATGTCGCCAATTACCGAGTAGGTAACAGAGATGACTGGCAACTCAGCAACAACAGAATCAGATGTTGTTTCGGTGCTTGATTCGTTCGTGCTTGCCGAATCGCCAGAACTGCTGCAACTGGACAAGACGCCAAGCGTCAACGCGACGCCAAATAAATTACGGAGTTTTTTCGTGGAGTTTTTTGCCATTCCCTTACTGTATCAGTTTTGAGAATGATTCCCAAATCTAATTTGAGAGTGCGCTGTTGATTTGTTCGGTGAGAGCATCAGTTTCGATCTCGCCGCTGATTCGCAAGGCGACTTTGCCATCGGCGTCAATCAATACGAAGAACGGAAATCCCGATACACCCATTGCGTTGGCGGCAGTTTTTTCGCCGCTGTCTGTCATCACTGGCCAAAGTGCAGGAAACTCTTCGCGCGCCAGCCACTCTGATGGCGGAAAGTTTGGCGATGCAGGATCTGTAGAAGTAGTGATCGCAATTACATCGAGACCAGTTGGCACCGTGCCCGCGCTGTTCCATTTCACGAGTAGTGGTACTTCGCGTTGACAAAAGCCGCACCAGTGTGCGAGAAAGACCAGCAGCGTCGGCGTACCAGGACTTGTGACGATTTTGTTGCCAGTGAAACCTTGACCAGTTAGAACTGGCGCCATCATGCCGATCGCCGGGTCAGATGCCTCACCTGAAAATTCTGGAAGCGATTCACCGACAACTTCAACCGGATGAAACTCCTCGACACCTGCGACAACTTCGTCGCTGCCAGATTGAGACGCCACCGCGATGATTGCCGCGACGGCGATGAGTGCGGCGATGCCACCAATTAGCCAGACCGATTTGTTGGATGACGAGTCAGATTTTTTTGTTGCCATGATCCCTCTGTTTCTCTATTTATCTTCTGTGCGAATTGTAACTAGAACGATCGCCGTAAAAAAAGCAGTGAGCGCCATGAATGAAAGCGTGACGAAACCAAAACTTTCAAACCAGACGACTGAGCACGGCATTTTGGCGTCACAGACCCCAGCGTCGAGATCTGGAAAGCGTTCAATGAACCAATGGTAAGAAGCAATCAACAGACCAATAGAAGCGAGCATGACTGAAAAAAGTTTTATAAATTTTAGTTTCTTAAATATGGCGACGATCAACAAAATTGCCAACGGATACATCGCTGCGCGCTGATACCAGCACAGGCGACATGGTGTGTAGTTGACGATCTCAGAGAAATAAAGGCTGCCAAGCATTGACGTTGTTGTGATCAAAGCAGTAAGAGGTATGGCGATCTTTTTTACTTCAACCAGAAAACCTTTTGCTTTGAAAATTCTCGCAAATAGAACCACCAAGCCGAAACCGAGCGTGCCCAAACTGAGTATCGAGAAGAATAGTTCGAACACCTCGTTGTTCATATCTGCACTACGCTAATTGGTGCAATTGCAAAACCGAATCAGAGAAACACTGATTGAACGACGATTGAGGTGACAAAAGTGTCGAGTCTTAAAGATCAACTCAAGGCTGATTTAACCAATGCGATGAAACTGCGCAACGAAGTCGAGACTTCGACTTTGCGTATGACTCTGGCCGCAATTATGAACGCCGAGGTCGCGGGCGTCGAGGCTGTCGAACTCACCAACGATCAAGTTTTAGCGGTAGTGGGTGCTGAAGCGAAAAAGCGCACCGAATCTGCGGACATATATAAGGAAGCCGGTCGCCATGACTCCGAAATGGCCGAGCGTGCCGAATTGGCGATTCTTGAACGATATTTGCCGGCCCAAATGAGCGACGCAGACCTTGAAAAGATCGTCGCCGATCAAATAGCCGAGGCAGCAAAGCAAGGCTTAACCGGCCCGAAGGCGATGGGCGCCGTGGTTAAAGCCGTGCGCGGGCAGGCTGGGGCGGGCGCCGATGGCGCCAAAATCGCCAATTTGGTCAAGGCCAAACTGGTTTAGTTACGCCAGATTATTGCTTCAAGGTTGATTTTGACACACCAGTGTCAAGAAGGTAGCCTGCCCCTTAGGCCCAATGCCTATTTCCGAAGGGGGAAATTAAAATGAAGAAAATATTCACTGGAGGTCGTCGCAAAGTTGCTGCCGTAATGGCGATAGCGCTTGTTGCTTCTCTAAGTCAGGTAACAACCAGCGGTGCCTCGGGTGCCGACAAGCCGAAGCGTGGCGGAAATATCACAGTTGGTATTTTCGATTCGTTCCCAGGTTTCTGCATGGCAGACAACTTGGCGAACTCATCATTGATGGCCGGTCGCACAATTTACGAAACATGGGTCGAGCAGCGAGCCGACGGCAAGATGGTGCCGTATCTTTTGAAGTCGGTTGAAAATAGCCCTGACAACAAGACTTGGTTGTTGACTCTTCGCGACGGTATCAAGTTTCACGACGGTTCACCGGTAGACGGCACCGCGTTGTTGATAAATCTTCAGGCAGGTCGAGGGGCACTGTATCTCAACGGATTGATTGGCAAGACTCCAAAGTCGCCGTCCGCTGGTACCGCTGCTGGATTCAATGCCAACATTACTGACGTAATCCAGACTGGCACGATGTCAGTGACCGTCAAGCTTTATCAAGCAGACGCAACCTTCCTTGAAACCCTCTACGCATCGGGCCGAGCCTTCGCTCGATCAATCGGTCAAATTACGGGCTCAACATGCTCAACAGTGCCAGTAGGTACTGGTGCGTTCAAATATGTTTCGCACAAGTTGACTGAATTGGTTGTTGCGAAGAATGACAACTACTGGCGTAAAGATGCCAAGGGTGGTGCGTTGC
>SYNW01000093.1 GCA_005805045.1 Actinomycetota bacterium | reverse complement strand
TTGGTGCGCGAGAGCCGTTTCGTTGCGGCTTTCGAGCACCGATAGTGCGACAAGCGCGCCGATCACAAATACTGCACCGAATGCGCGAGTTGTGGTGACGGCTTCGTCGAGAAAAATTACGCCCATGGCAATCGCCAGCACTGGCTCGATAGTTGTGATCACCGAGAGCATGCTTGGGCCGACACGTTTCAAGCCGGCATAAGAGAACATAAATGGCACGACCGTGCCAAAGAGTGCGAATGTAGAAATATAAAGCCAGCTCATCTGATTAGACGGGAAGTCAACGCTCAGACCAAAAGGCAGGGTCGCGCAAATCAACCAATAGCCGATTGCTGCACCGATATTGATGAAAGTAACGCCCGTGAGCAAATTTACTTTTGCCAGCGTGCGAGTAACCGCCAACAGGTAAATCGCAAACAAAAAAGATGAAACCATCACCAGGGCTATTGCCGAGTTTGAACCACCTTTGACTTGGCCAGTTGTGATGATGATGCCGGTGAGGCTGAAAAAAAGTGAGATAACGATGTTGCGCGAAGGCCGTTTTTTGTAGATCATCCATGAAATCAAAACAACGATCACGGGGAAGAAGTACCACATCACGATTGCCAAGCCCGTATCAATCGTTTCAATCGAAAGAAAATATGTGAACGACACTGTTGTGATGCCGAGTGCGCCGATCAAAAACATCTCAAGAATAAGTTTCAGTGACGGAAATGGCTCTTTGCGCACTGTGATTTGGCGCAAAACCAACATGATCACGCTCGCGATCGTGAATCTCACCGTCATTACGCCAAGGGGGTTTGCCCCGGCATCGTAGGCATTTTTCGCCAGCGTCGGGCCGATTGAGAAACCAAAACTAGACATGACCACGAAGATTGTGCCGAGTATGCGCTGATTTTTTAGCACCAACAGAATCTAGTTCGCCCAAGTTGCATCGTGAGGTAGCGTCTTGATGTGGTCGAGTTTTTGAAAAGTGAATTTGCCGATGTCTTGGAGGCCAACTCAAAGTTCGTTGCATCGTTCAAAGATGAGCATCTGACTGGCACGGCCCGCAAAGGTTTGGCGATCGTAACTTGCATGGACTCGCGTATTAATCCGCTCGCGGTCGTTGGTATGAAGGCCGGTGACGCCAAGATTTTGCGCAATGCTGGTGCCCGCGTCACTGACGACGTGCTTAGAACCTTGGTCTTGGCAACGTATTTGCTCTCGGTTGACAGAGTTCTGGTGATGCCGCATACCGATTGTCGAATGGCGAGTGGTGACGAAGAGTCGATACATCGAAGCATTGAAGATCGTCATGGTGTTGACACTCGTGCTATTGAGTTTCGCGTGGTCACCGATCAACGCGCGGCGTTGACTGCTGACGTGGCAAGTATTCGTGCTCATTCATTTTTGCCCAGAACATTGAAAGTTGCCGGCGCGATCTACGATGTAAAGACTGGGCGACTCGAACCAATTGATTGCTAGGCAATACCGATAATTGCCACTCCCACGGCAGACAGAGTGGCGATAAGCAGCCAAGAAATTAAGCCAAGGGCGAGTGGACGAGAACCAACAAGGCGCAGTTTGCGCACATCGACATTGGCGCCAAGACCAACGAGAGCGCAGGCGAGCAGCGACTTCTCTATCCATTTTGCATTATCGAGCACAGATGATGACAAGCCAAAAATTGAGTTCACCGAGATGGCAGCGATAAAGCCGACAATGAACAGTGGCACGATTGGCGGAAGTTTTGTTTGCGAGTTGATCGACCTCGGTGCGTTTGTGCGATTTAGTTTTTGACGACGAGCGAAACTGACGCCGGCCACCAGTGGTGCGAGAAGCATTACGCGAGTGAGTTTGACGACGATTGCGGCTTGTTCGGCCTCTTGGTCGCCGACAGAGGCTGTTGCCACGGTTTGGGCCACATCATGAACGCTTGCCCCAACCCACGAACCAAAGCGCACCCCCGAAAAATTGATGAATTCAGCAACGGTTGGCAAGGTGAAGATCGCCAGCGTGCCACAAATCGTCACGAGTGCGATCGCATAAGTCGTCTCATCGTCGTCGGCGTCACTGACGGGACGCATCGCGGCAATCGCCGACGCGCCACAAATTGAAAATCCAGTGGCCACGAGCAGGCTCAACCCGTGAGATAAACCCATTTTGCGACCGAGCCATTGTGTGCCGGCAAATGTGATCGCAACGACAACTATCACCAGTATCAGTCCGGGTGCGCCGAGTTCACGAACCTGGGCGAAAGAAAGTTGCAGACCCAGCACGACGATGCCGAGCCGAAGTAAGTTTCGTCCGGAAAAGCCGAGACCAAGGCGGCAGGTCTCGGGCAGCAGATCGAGATTCGCGGCTAATGCGCCGAGCACGACGGCGACAACCAATGGTGAAACAACGAGTGGCGTGTTGTTCTTGATCAATGATTCGACGACGAACGCGAAAGTTGCAACTGCGGCCGCCAAAATGAGGCCAGGTAAGTGTCTTGTTGTCAACATCGCACAATGAGATTAGTGCTCAAAATAAAAGAGCCCCAGCCGAAGCCGGGGCTCTTTATATTCAATTCGAAATTGCGATTTAGGCTTCTCTGTAACCTTCTGCATTTGAGCGCGCGATCGCGATGCCCAAGATCAAGACACCGTAGCCGGGCTTTGACAGAATGTCGGCGATTGTGTAACCGACTTGAATGTACGTTTGTGACTGGTCTACTTCGAGTCCGATTGCCTTAGCCAAGAAACTCTCCGGATCGCCCAAGAGGTAAGCAATTGGGTAAACCGCCCAAGTCACCAACAACACATAACGAAGGTTGTTGAGTTTCTTGCCGATGTCACCTGATTGACCTTTGAGCGCTTGTCCAACTTCGCCTGCGAACAGGTTCCAGAGGATGTAGACGAAGAACAGCATCGAGATCACGAAATAGATCATGCTTTGACTGCTGCCTGCCTCTGCCGTTTCGCCTGGATAACCAAACGCGATCATCAACAATGCTGCAACTGCAAGTTTTGTTGTGATGCCCTTGGCTTTTTCTTTGGCAACACCTGAGACGACTACGAGTTCTGCTACGAGTAGCGGAACAGTAAGTAGCCAGTCTGCATAGCGGTAACCCTCGTTCCATGGTTTGTCATCAGCAAACATGTTGAACATTTGCCAGTAGTGATAGGCGGCGATACCGCAAATCATCGCTGACATTGTTACGGCACTGCGATACGCAGGTGAAACTCGATTCCTAGAGACCAAAAAGTAGACGAATCCAATTCCCAACGCTGCTACAGCGAAAGAAAAGGAGTTGTACACCAGTTGGTAGTTGCTTGTTACAAGCGTTTCCATTTGTGTCCTCCGATTGTTATTGCAGGTGCTCTAGACACAACTTTGTGTCCTTAAAGAATCCCCGATACATATATAACCACAGGATTAGGTGCCGAGCGAGTTTTGTCGGTCTTTAAAACCCCAATAAAATAGCCACTTTAAAGTCATTGGTAGAGTTTGATCGTGGCAAACATTGCAGACGCGGTTCGTCGCAAGGTCGCCAATTGGACGGTCACGACCGTGCGTAAAGACGGCACGCAAGCGAGCAAACCTGATGTTTTGGTCACTGAAGAGCCTCTGGAAATTCGGGCCGAGTCACCGCAACAAGAGGCTCAACCCGTTGCGGTGACGATGCGCACCCCTGGTCACGATTTTGAACTTGCCGTCGGCTTTTTGTTCACCGAGGGCATGGTTAAACGTTCAGCCGATGTGCGTACAGTGCGCTATTGCCAGTTGCCTGACTCGGCAGAGCAGCAATTCAACGTTGTGACAGTGAGTTTGTCGGCACCATTCGATGAAGCCCTTTCGCGTCGTGGCATGGTGACTTCGGCAAGTTGTGGCATCTGTGGCACGACTTCGATCGAGCAACTTGCGCAAATTACAAGCCGCATCGATTCAGCGACTGGCCCTGTGGTGACGACACAATTATTGACATCATTGCCTGACATCATCCGCAAGGCTCAACCCACTTTTGATCGCACGGGTGGTTTGCACGCCGCTGGTCTGGTCGACGCTTCGGGCGATGCGTACTGCGTGCGCGAAGACATCGGTCGACATAATGCAGTCGACAAAGTAATCGGCAAAGCCGTGCTCGACAATAAGGTGCCGATCTCGAATCATGTGCTGGTCGTGAGTGGTCGTCTGTCTTTTGAGATTATTCAGAAAGCGGCAATGGCTGGTATCGCGTTTATCGCTGCGGTTGGTGCGCCTTCAAACTTGGCCGTCGAGACGGCCGAAGACCTCGGCATCACACTCGTGGGTTTCGTGCGCGATGGCACGGCGAACATTTATACTCACAAACACAGAATTGCAAATTAGATAGCCTGAGGGTCTCGCCCTTGTAGCTCAGTGGATAGAGCACCGGACTTCTAATCCGTTGGTCGTAGGTTCGACTCCTACCAAGGGCGCTGTTAATTGAATTTTCTAGTTTTTCTAGTTTTTCCTAAGCACTGAACTATCGCTGGTGTTTGTTGCGTATGCGCGGAGATGTTTTTGGCAAAGACTTCAGCGCGCAGTCGGTTGTCACTTAGTTTTCGTTCTCTTGGGCGCGCGCTAGGCGCTGTGAGATGTATACAGGGACGAGCGAGAGAACGATCACCACTGTGGCCACCACGTTCACCACACTTGCCTGGTTCGGTCTTCCGACTTCTTTCAGAATCCACAGTGGCAGCGTGTCGATACCGGGTGGGGCAGTGAAGATGGTGACGACCACCTCGTCGAAACTCAGGGCGAACGCCAGCAGTGCACCGGCGGCAAACGAGGTGCGGAATTGTGGAAAGGTGACGAGCCGGAAGGTCTGCCAGAGCCCCGCCCCCAAGTCGGCTGATGCTTCCTGCAGGTTGGGGTTCATGCGCCGCAGTCTGGCGAACACATTGTTGAACACCATGACGATGCAGAACGTGGCGTGGGCAACGATCATGCCGAAATAGCCGATGTTGAAACCAGTCGGTGAGAGAAAGTTCGAGTAGGTGTTGCTGAAGGCGACGCCGGTAACCACACCAGGCAGCGCAATCGGTAGCACCACCAAGATGTTCACGGTGCCCTTGCCGAAGAAAGTGAAGCCTTTCATCGCAAACGCCACCAGCGTGCCGAGTATCGAGGCAATGATGACAGAACCGCTTGCCACCAACACTGAGTTGAGCAGCGCGTCACGAATCGGCTTGTAGGTGCGGGCAAACTCCCACCATTTGGTGGAAAAACCCCTGATTGGCCAGCCTGAAATCTGCGATTCGTTGAACGAATTCAAAATCAGCACGAACAACGGCACGTACATGAACAAAAGAATCAGGCAGACGACGGAGATCAGCATCAGGCGAGCGGTGCGCGAAAGACGCAGCATGGTTACATGCGCTCCAGCGAACCAGTTCGTCGTGCCACCATGAGATAGATGACGACGAAGGTGATCGGCACCATCGAGTACGCCGCAGCCACTGGCGGATTCAGGTTGATGTTCGCCGCGATGATGCTGCCGATCATTTGGGTCGAGCCACCGGTGAATCGCGCCGCCAAATAATCACCCAAACTCAGCGAGAAAGTGAAGACTGACCCAGCGATGATTGCCGGAACGATCAACGGCAGCACCACCCGATAGACGGTCACAAAGCCCTTGGCCCCCATGTCGCTCGAGGCATCAAAAAGAATCGGCGGAATCTGGCGAATCGCGGTGTACACCGGCAACGCCATGTACGGAAACCACAAATATGTGAGCGTGAGAATGACGATCGGAATCGAGAACCCTGGGCCTCTGATGCCCAACGGTGCCATGAGCCAGTTGAAGAAGCCTTCTTCGGTGAACACCAGCCGCATTGCAATGACTTTGACCAGGTACCCGGCCCACAACGGCAGGGTGATGGCAACTGCGAGTGCGTTTCGTAATCGCGGGCTGGCAATCTTTGCCATGAAGATGCCGAGTGGCACGGCAAATACGACGCACACCGTCGTGACAGCGAGGGCGATGAACAGCGTGCGGATTGATGTTGCGATATAGGCCGAGTTGGTGAAGATAAGCCGAAAGTTCTCGAGATTAAACGCCGGTGACACGAGCGAGGTGAACGGGTCGACGTTCCAAAACGCAGTGACCAACAGCAAGAAAAGCGAAAGTATGTAGACGCCAACGATCCACGTCATTGGCAGGGCCAGTAGCCCGAGCAGCCTGACCTTGGGACGACGCAACAGGTATGACGAAATTGGTCGGCGCTGCCTGCTCATCGAAGTGTCTGACATAACTCCCTCACCACACGAACGTGGGGACCGATCGCTCGGTCCCCACACTCATGTACTTCATTTTGTGAACATGAAGCCGATTGCTCGGCCTGCATGTCGCCGGATCAACCTTTAACGGTTGCCCAAGCGTTGGTCCAGTCTTGGAAGCTAGTGCACTTCACCTCTGTGCGACCATCAACGCAGGTCTCAATCGGAGTTGTCCAAGGCCAAACTCGCTCGAAGAACTCTTCATCTTCTGCAAAGAACGTGTCACAGTGAGCTTGTGCATCTGCACTTGAACCACAGAACGCGACGTTGGCAGGCGCCATACCGAAGTTGACGGCGATTGCACCGTTGACCTCGGGTTGGCTCGTGTAGTCCATCCAGGCGTAAGCGCAGTTGACGTTTTTCGTCGTGGCACTGACGAGCCAAGAGTCGAACCAGCCAGTCGAGCCCTCAACAGGGAGGGTCGTCTTGAGGTTGTCTTTTGCTGCAAACTTGCGCAGAATTTCCCACGAAGTGCCAACGACAGTGTTGCCGCCGACGAACGAGGTGATTTGCGCAACTGGGTCTGACCAGTACTCGCCGATGATCGTGTTCTGTTGCTTCAACAGAGCGATCGCAGCGGCAAGTTGAGCCTCGTCAAGTGCATACGGATTCTTGATGCCGAGATCTGGCTCGTGATACATCAGATAGACCGCCGCATCCGCGATATAAATCGGTGCGTCGTAAGCGGTGATCTTTCCGGCGTAGGGGCTGTCTGTTTCCCAGACTACGTCCCAACTCTTCGGAGCACCATTTGTGATGGTGTCGTTGTACTGCAGCAGGTTGGCGCCACGTCCAATCGGTACTCCATATGGTTTGCCGTTGACCGTGTCGTACACATTGCCCTTCATTCCAGCGGCGATGTCGTCGCTGAAGTTCGGAATCAACTTGATATTGAGTGGTTGTACGTCGCCACCAACGATGAGTCGAAGTGCGGCATCACCCGATGCTGAAACGATGTCGTATTGACCAGTGCGCATGAGCGTGACCATTTCGTCGCTAGTTCCAGCAACGCGTGGATTCACCTTGCAGCCAGTGTCGGCGGTGAACTTGTCGGTCCAGGCTGGCTCAACGAAACCAGACCAGTTGACGATGTTCAATTCGCCCTCAAAGTCGCCCATTGCTTCATGCATCGGAATATCCGGCACGCTAATTTCTACGTCTGCACTACCGTCGTCGCTGCCACAGCTGCTGATAACCATTGCTGCAACTGCCAGCACGCCGAATAGCGCCTGATTCTTTCGTTTCATCCTGTTACCCCCCACTGACCCGAGTCAGTCCTAAGCGGGTATCACGACCGTATGACTGTTCCGCCACACTGCGAGAACCCGATCACCAGGAACAAAACGGTTGTCTTGCCCAAGTAATTCTTCGTTTGTCTTACTAATGCTTAGCACGATGCCGTGGTCGGTGTCAACCAGGTACACCGTGTTTGCCCCAATGAATGCCGCCTCGTTGACCACCACCGGTAGTGCCGTCTCGTCGGGTGTCGGTGTGTAGCTTGACGGTTTCAGGCGAATTCGCTCGGGCCTGATGCTCACGGTCTTGGAGTGCCCGAAAAGTTTCTGGGCAGATTCACCGCTGACGATGTTCGCTGAGCCAAGAAAGCCGGCGACGAATTTGGTGGCGGGGCGTTCGTATACCTGTTCTGGGGTGCCGACTTGTTCGATACGGCCCTCGTTGAAAATCACGATGCGGTCACTCATGCGCATTGCTTCTTCCTGGTCGTGAGTGACGAATACGAAGGTGATGCCTGCATCACGCTGGATGGTCTTGAGTTCGACTTGCATCTCTTCGCGAAGTTGTCGGTCGAGAGCACCGAGTGGCTCATCAAGCAGCAGCACTTTGGGTCGCAATACCAACGTGCGGGCCAAGGCGATTCGCTGTCGTTGTCCACCCGAAAGCTGATGGGGAAGTCGTTCACGCGCGTGTTCAAGTTTGACGGATGCAATTGCTTGTCGTGCTTGTTCGGCTCGTTCTGCCTTGGGAACTTTTCGCGTGCGCAAGCCATATTCGACGTTGTCTTGCACGGTCATGTGTGGAAAGAGCGCGTAATCCTGAAAGACGGTGTTTACTTCTCGATCAAACGGTGGAAGATGGGTGATCTCGGTGCCGTTCAAATGAATCGTTCCACCATCGGGGTCTTCGAAACCTGCGATCATCCGCAACACGGTGGTTTTGCCTGAACCCGAGGGCCCGAGCAAGGTGATGAACTCGCCAGATTCAATGTCAAGCGAGATGTCATCGACTGCTTTGACTGCGCCAAAGGTCTTAGCCAGATGGCGAATTTCAATGATTGCCACGCAAAAACTATACTCGGCGGGCGAAATCCGCATGATTGGTCGCCAGACCGTGCAGTTGCCAGCCAGACAGGACATCCCGACTCGTTGCAAAGGGACGGTAAACGCTGGGAACAAAACCCTAACCGCGTGCTGAGAAGGGCGTGCGAGCCTGAAACCTATACCTTGCAGAAGACACAGCACCGGACTTCTAATCCGTTGGTCGTAGGTTCGACTCCTACCAAGGGCGCCAAAGATTTAGTTAGACGCTTGCAGTTTCGCCGCGCAAAGCCGGGTGAATCATGTTTTGGCGCGGCAGGGCGATCGGCAAGTATTCGCGAATCTTGGCGTCAACCTCTTCAGGTATGTGGCTCGGAAAGTTGTTGTCAAGAATACTTTTTACTTTGGCGATCGCTACGTCGATGATTTGCGGACGACCGACTTCGTTCCATTCTTTTGGACTCAAACGATCACCGACAGCAGGGTAGATGTATTCGGTCTGCATGATGTCGAGCGTTTGTTTGGCACCAAGATAATGACC
>SYNW01000092.1 GCA_005805045.1 Actinomycetota bacterium | reverse complement strand
GATCATCATTGTGGCGATGGCGTGCATCACGTAGTTGTTCCATGGTCCGCCAGCAAAAGACAAACCGCCAGTGATCGTGAGTTGCTGGTCAAGCGACAGATTCAGAGATTTTGCACCAAGTTGCACGGCTGAAGGAAAGCACGAATACAAATCGATCAGCGATATATCTTGTAGCGATTTGTTGGCGAGTTCGCAGATCATCTCGCCGCCAAGTTTGATTGCCGGTGTGTCGGCGAACGAAAATCGGTTCGAAATGTAGTAGTGCTCGTGGCAGTCGGTGCCCGCAACTGGGAAGATCCATCTGTCGCGGGGAATTCCGAGTTGAGTCGCCTTAGCGACCGAACAGATGATTAGTGCCGCCGCCATATCGACCTGGTTGTTTGAGTTCATCACCTTGCGATAGGGCACACCGATCATCCGGTTTTTTGGCGTGACCGTTCGAACTTGCTCGGGGGTGAGCGGTGTTTTGCTCCAGGCGAAGTCGTTTGTTGTGGCGACATTGCTGAAGCGCGACCACAGCTCGCTGATCATCTGGTCGTGTTCGTTGATGTTTCGCTTTGCCGCTGCGCGAAGTGCTGACTCGAACATCGGATAAATCTGCACGGGCAAAATAATTTTGCGGGTGATTTCTTCGGCGCTACTCATTGCTGCGTCGTCGATTATGTTTTTTGCAGTCGGAGTAGCTGCGTCAGACTCTGACCAGCCGAGCGAAACTTTTTCGCGGTGCGCACGGGCGCGAGAGTTTGACGATTCACCACCAGCGACGATCGCGATGTCCAGTTCGCCACGCTGTATTTCGTTGGCAAGTTTGTTGATCAGCAACTGCGGCATATTGCCCCCGTGTGGGGTTATGCCGTGCGTGCGCGTTTTAATCCCCAAAAGAGAAGCAACCGTAAATGCCGGGTTGGCATACTTCCAAGAGAGCAGGCGAACAACATGTAATGCATCAATTTCAGGAAGCGTGGTGAGGCTGGCGTCGGTTGTGGCATGGCGAACTGCGTCGGCAATCAGCAACGCTGGCTCGCGGGCGTCGGTCAAACTCGCGATGTGGTTGACGACTTGGCCTTGGCCAACAAGCACTGGCGTGCGCGGGTCAATCGACATCACTCAACACATTACTTATATACACTTTCAGCGATGAGAAAGATTGCGATTGGTGCTGATCATGCGGGGTTTGAGCTCAAGCAGCATTTGATCAAGTATCTTTCAAGCCAGGGATTGCAGGTTGTTGATTACGGCACGGATTCGACCGAAAGTGTCGACTACCCGGAGATTTGTGCGAATGTGGCGCGGACTGTGCGCGACGGGGAAGCCGAGGTCGGAATCGTTCTCGGCGGCAGTGGTCAAGGCGAGCAGATCGCGGCGAACAAAGTTCACGGCGTTCGCGCGGCACTGTGCAACGATTTGTATCTCGCAGAAATGGCACGATCGCACAATAACGCCAATGTGTTGTCGATGGGTGGGCGGGTTGTGTCACACCAACAGGCTGAGCAAATAGTTGATAAGTTTCTGAGCACAGAATTCGAAGGTGGTAGACATGAGCGCAGGGTCGCGCAGCTCAGCGAAATAGAAAAGTCAGAATCAAACCTAGAAAGGGAGAGTAATTAGTGCCTTGGCCATCTGAGACAAATCACGACACTCTGACTTTTGACTTGCTTGAACTGGAGCGATCGCGACAAGCGACCGGTTTGCAATTAATCGCCAGCGAAAACTTTGCATCGCCCGATGTGATGGCGGCGACAGGTTCGGTATTGACGAATAAATACAGCGAGGGTTACCCGAGCAAGCGCTATTACGGTGGCAATGCAGTTGTCGACGACATTGAAGCGTTGGCAATCGAGCGGGTAAAAAAATTATTCGGCGCCGATCATGCCAATGTGCAGCCGCATTCGGGGGCCAGTGCCAACATGGCCGTGTATTTGGGTTTGTTAAACCCAGGTGACACGGTTCTGGGTTTGAGTCTCGACCACGGCGGTCACCTGACGCACGGTTCGCCAGTAAATGCGAGCGGCATTTTGTACAAGTTTCACTCGTTTAAAGTTGGCCCGACAGATGAGCGCTTAAACTTTGATGAGATTCGCGAGTTGGCGATCGCCCACAAACCCAAATTGATTGTCGCCGGAACCACTAGTTATCCGCGTCGACTTGAGCCAGAACCGTTCAAGAAGATTGCCGACGAGGTGGGCGCGTTGATGATGTTCGACATCGCCCATATTGCTGGTCTCGTGGCTGGCGGTGCGCACCCGAATCCGGTGCCGTTTGCTGATGTAGTCACTTTTACAACGCACAAAACATTGCGCGGGCCGCGCGGCGGTTGCATTTTGTGTCGCAAAGAACTTGCACAAGTCATAGACAAAGCGGTGTTCCCTGGAAGCCAAGGCGGGCCGCTTGAACATGCAATCGCGGCAAAGGCAGTCGCATTTCACGAGGCGTTGCAACCGAGTTTCAAAGAATATGCACATCAAATCGTCAAGAATGCGGCGGCGCTTGCAGCAGCGCTCGCAAATCATGGATTCAGACTTGTCTCGGGTGGCACCGATACTCACATGATGGTTGTCGACCTGACACCGTTTGATGCCGAACTGACGGGCAAAGAAGCACAACTTGTGCTTGACACCGCGGGCATCACGCTGAACAAGAACGCGATACCAAATGATCCACGTAGTCCGTTTGTTACTTCTGGTGTGCGTATCGGTACGCCGTCGGTGACTACGCAGGGTATGCGCGAATCAGAGATGCCGCTAATTGCCGAATATATTGTCACCACATTGCGCAATCGCAATGACGCAACAAAGGTTGCCGAGGTACGCGCCAAAGTTGCGCAGTTGTGCGCAAAGTTTCCGGTTTATGCAGATTTAAAGGTGAGTTAAACCTCGTTAAATGAAAGATCTCTCCGGCTATTTGATTGTTGGCGGAGTTGCAGCAGCAGTAACGGCGATCATGACGCCGATCGTTGCGTTGTTGGCGCGCAGATTCGGTTTTTTGGCGACCCCGGACGAACGGCGCAATCACCCCGAAGCGACGCCGGACATCGGTGGCGTGGCCTTTTTTGTCGCGCTTGTCGCGGCCATTTCGGTGGCGTGGCAGATGGACAGATTCGATCCGTTGTTCAAAAATAATTCAGAACT
>SYNW01000091.1 GCA_005805045.1 Actinomycetota bacterium | reverse complement strand
GATCAACTGATCGCCGGCAACAATGAACATTCGCAAATGCTGACGCAACTTGAACAGGCATTCGACGAGCAAATCGCCAACGGCACGACCGAACTTAATTTTGGTGCGCCGATACCGAGCGGCGATGAGATCGCCGCCGAGTTCGAGAAATACCTGCGCGACCGTTAATTATTTGCACGGGCTAAGCCGTGCAACCAAGACTGCACATTTACACCCAGGGCATTGACGTCATAACCGCCTTCTTGCAACACGACCGTCGGCAGGCCTAGCGCACCGACAAGCGCACCACATCGGTCGTAGCCGGGAGTGGTCAACGCCAGGTCGCTAATCGGATCGGTGATAAATGTGTCAAGCCCGAGCGAGACGATGACCATCGACGGGCCGAACTTTTTGATGCTTTCACAGGCTCGCTCGAGCGCCCTGATATAAGAATCGTCATCCGTGCGGGCCGCAAGCGGCATATTTAGTGTCGAGCCCCGACCCTTGCCCGAACCTACTTCGTCCTGATAGCCGGTGAAATACGGGTATGCCCGCGCCGGGTCACCATGCAGCGAAACAAACTGAACGTCATCACGGTCATAAAAAATTTGTTGCGTGCCGTTGCCGTGGTGATAGTCGACATCAAGCACCGTCACCTTGGTACCGGTCGTGCTCGCCACATGATGCGCCGCGATCGCTGCATTGTTAAAAAAGCAATATCCACCATAAAGATCGGTCGTCGCATGATGCCCCGGTGGTCGGCACAAGCCGTAACTATTCTTTGCGCCGTCCAAAACTATTTTGGTTGCACTCAAAGCGACGTCCACGGCTCCGCGCGCCGCCTCATAAGTGCCCACGGTCAGCGGCGTCGTCGTCTCAAAGCACCACCAACCCAACCTTCCACTTACTGACTCTGGTTCGACACGTCCGCCCATATTTTCGCGCAAGTTTGATTTAAAGAAAATATCTGGCACCACTTCTCGCACTTCTTTGACATCGCGCTGATAATCAGCCCACGCTGTCGACAGAAACTTCAGCAAACCCGGGTTGTGAATCTTCGTGATCGGCTCGGTGCCCCACGCTGTCGGCGAAACCAAGTCGAACGCCTTGTCGGCGGCCAAGGTCTCACGAATTTTTTCGGCTCGACCCGTGTGTTCAAAGGGCGAGTGCGCCGATGAACGCTCGATTTCAACCTCGGGGTTGTGTAACAAATGAGACGGCGAATATACGACTTTCACAGAGCCCCGTTTCTAATCAAACTATTTGCCAAATTCTCAACTGAAATCTAGTGGCGAGCGCAGTGATCGCTTCAATTCGGCGACGCCGGTTGTTGTAGCAATCGTTTCAACGGCGTTCCAGAGTTGCAAAGCCTGGTCGCCTCGCGGCGCCTTGGATATCACCGGCCCAAAGAAACTTCCTTCATTTGGCTGACCAGGCTTAAAAGTCAAAATCGGCGTGCCGACGTCGTTGCCTGTGCGTGAAAGCGCAAGGTCAGTCTCATAACGAATCACCGCAGTGTGAGTTTCATCTTCGAACGAGTTCGCCCACTCGACTGGCAAAGAATGGCGCCGCAACACTTCGCTCAAATACTTGTGTGGGTCAGTGTCGATACCTTCACGATTTTTTTCGACATGTATCGTCGTGCCGATTGCCGCATAGAACTTCGCCACGGCGTCATTACCCGCATCTGCCCGTGCGGCACTCGCAACACGCAGCGCTTTGAGTCCAAAACTGTGAATCATCTTGTGATAATCATCACCAGTCTTGTAACCCCTGTCGGTGTTAATCATTGACAGCGAAATGAACTTCCATGCGACTTCGTATTTGCGCAAATCGCCGACCTCTGTCACCCAACGCGAGGTGACCCACGCCCACGGGCAACCCGGATCAAAGAAAAATTCTAAATCTGTCACACCGACAGATTAGACGTTTCAGACGCGCTCAACCTCTTTGAGGTCGTAAGTTTCGATTACATCGCCCGGCTTCAAATCTTGGAAGTCTGTCAGGCTGAGACCACATTCAAAACCCTCGCGCACTTCCTTGACGTCGTCTTTGAATCTGCGCAGCGTGTTGATGTTGCCCTTCCAAATGATCGTTCCGTCACGCAAGAATCGCACGCGTGAGCCACGAGTAATCACGCCAGAGACCACCGAGCAACCAGCCACGGCACCAACCTTCGGTGCCTTGAAGATCTCGCGCACTTCGGCCTCGCCCGTGACAACTTCGACGAACTCTGGGGCAAGCATGCCCTTCATCGCCTTCTCGATGTCTTCGAGCAGTTTGTAGATAATTTCGTAGGTCCGAATCTCGACGTTTTCTTTTTCGGCAAGTTCACGAATCTTGCGATCTGGTCGCACATTGAAACCGATCAAAGTTGCATTCGTCGCAGCAGACAACGAAATATCGTTTTCGGTGATCGTGCCGACGCCACGATGCACGAACGCCGCGCGCACGTCATCGCGCTCGAGTTTGCGCAAACTTTCGGTCACTGCCTCGAGCGAACCATGCACATCTGCTTTGACGATCACGTTCAACGTCGCAATTTCGCCAGCCTGAATTTGCGTGAAAATATCTTCGAGTTTTACGCCGCGTTGCACACGAGCATCACCGCGTTGGTTCATCGCCCTGAATCGCTGTTCGCGCGCGCCAGCAACTGTTCGTGCCGTGCGCTCATCTGGTGCTGATCTGAATTCTTCACCCGCACCCGGCACTGCTGACAGACCCAAAACCTG
>SYNW01000090.1 GCA_005805045.1 Actinomycetota bacterium | reverse complement strand
GATCAACTTGTTAACTTCGTTCATCTGCCACAACTGGTGACTTGCACCAAGCTTTGAACCCTTTGCTACGACGATGTCGCGGCAGGACTCAACATTGTCTCGGCAGAATGCCCAACCTTGAAGCGATGCAGCAACAAACTTGGTTGCAGTATCAACATAAGCAGGGTCTTCAAGGCGCGAGCCGTCAGCCCAGATTGCGTCTTGCAACATACCAACACCTTCGGCCTCATACGAAACGACGTTGAAGTCGTCTGCTGTGTACAGAGCACCAGTTGCTGGGTTCTTTGCTTCGAGAACCTGTGCGTACTCGTTGTATGTCATCGCTTCTGCGGCATCAATATCGCCCGACAACAAACCTGCCATGTCGAACTGTTGCTGAACAAGTGTCACATCTTTTGCTGGATCAAGGCCGGCCTTGGTGAGTGCGGCGAAGATTTCAAATTCGTTGCCGTATCCCCAGTTACCGATCTTCTTGCCCTTGAATTCTGCAGACGAAGTGATGTTCTTTTCTTTGAACGAAACCTGCAATGTGCCTGATCGTTGGAAGACTTGAGCGATGTTCACGATGTTTGCTCCACCTTCACGACTTGCAAGCGCCTTGGAAACCCAAGAAATTGCAAAGTCGGCCTGGCCATCGGCAAGCACATTCTGTGGCGTGATGTCTACTGCACCTTCCAAAATTGTTACCTCAAGGCACTGATCAGCATAAAAACCCTGGTCTTGCGCCGCGTAGTAGCCAGCGAACTGGGCCTGAGTGAACCATTGCAGTTGCAACTTCACCGGTGTTGGTGTGGTGCACTCTGCTGCTGGTGCTGTCGTCTCTTCTGTCGCCGCCTCGGTATCTTCGGTTGCCTCATCGTCACTGCCGCCACAAGCGCCAACAACCAGAGACATCACCGCGATGCCTGCAAAGGCAAACTTCAATGTCTTATTTCTCATTATTTCTCCCCCGGGTTTTGGCCCGCATTTGTTTTTATTTTGCTTCACCCTTTCGGGTAACACCCTCCAAGATATTGGAGACTGTGTAGAACGCTAGCCCAAGTAGGCAAGCCCCCAAAACGTAAGCCCATGCCGCGGCGTTTTTGGCATTGGCGATATTGCTCGTAATCCGACTACCTAAGCCGTTCTGTAGACCCCCGAAATACTCGCTGACAAAAGCGGTAATGACCGAAGCTGGCGCAGCCACCTTGAGCGCCGTGAACAAATACGGCACAGCATTTGGCACTCGAACCTTGCGCAAAATTGCAAACTCGCTGGCGGCATAACTGCGCATCAATTCGACATGCGTCGACCGCACCTGGGTCAAACCCTTGGCGACGTTCACCAACACGATGAAATAAACAACAAGTGTGACCATCACCCGCCGCGGAATCTCACTTGTAATCGAATACATGTTGTTCAAAACCGCCACCAGCACAAAAATTGGAATCGCATTCAATGCGATCGCCAATGGTGTCACCAACTCACCCAAAAATCGATAGCGACTCAGAATAAAACTCATCGCAATGCCAAATACGGTGCCAACAACCAACCCAACAAAGGCATTACCACCAGAAACCATCGATGCTTCCCAGATGCGTGAATAATTTTTGACGAACTGCTCGAATATTTTCGTAGGTGCCGCCAAAAAATATGGCTTCAGGTCGAATCCACGAACTGCAGACTCCCAAAGAGCCAGAAATGCGACGCCAAAAACTATTGTCGGGACAACCTTCCGAATGCGACCAATGACTCGCACACCAACCGATGTCATATTCACCCCAGCCATGATTAGCGGTCTTCGACTCCGCGAATCGCGTTTGCTGACGCATGTTCGGCGTGCGTGCCTCGTAGTGCCTCACGCACCACGGTGATGCTGCGAAAGAAACCATCGGCCGCACGCGTGTCTTCATTGCGCTTCGAACCCAGATCGACATCAATCACCGAAGTGATTCTCCCTGGTCGTGGCGACATCACGATTACACGATTCGACAAATAAACGGCCTCAGGTATTGAGTGCGTTACAAACACCACTGTCGTTGCAGTTTCGCCGCAGATTCGCAACAGTTCGCCCTGCATATATTCACGGGTCATTTCGTCAAGTGCGCCAAATGGTTCGTCCATCAACAACAACGGTGGGTGTGCAGCAAGCGCACGCGCAATCGCAATTCGTTGCTGCATACCTCCAGAAAGTTGCCATGGATACAAATCGGCGAATTCTGGCAACTTGACGAGTTCGAGCATCTCTTTGGCTCGCGCTTCGCGCTTTGCCTTGTCCCAACCCTTGAGTTCAAGCGGCAATTCAATATTTTTGCCGACGGTTCGCCAATCAAACAGCCCTGCTTGTTGAAACGCCATTCCGTAATCTTGATCAAGTCGCGCTTGTGCGGCCGTTTTTTCGTTGACACTTACTGCACCAGACGTTGGCTCAAGCAAATTGGCAATCAAGCGCAACAAGGTTGACTTGCCACAACCCGATGGTCCGATTAACGAAACAAACTCGCCAGGATTGACGGTCAAATTCACGTCGATCAACGCGTCGACCTGCTTTGGCGTACCTTGATTAAAAATTTTGCTCGCGCCAACAACTTCTAATGCGCTCATGCGCTCGTCTCTTTCGGTCGATTTCGCATCAACAAAACGTCTGATAGCGCAACGATGCCCGACATCGTGATGCCTAGCGCCGCCGCGCCGAACACGGCCGTGAAAACTTTTGCTGGGTCACCCGTCGCCTCGCGCGCATATTCAATGATCAATCGCCCGATGCCACCCTTGAGGCCAGTGCTAATTTCAGCAACAACTACGCCGACAACAGCGCCTGAGGCACCGAGTTTGAACGCTGGCACCATGAACGGCACCGCGGCGGGAAACCGCAACTTGAACAAAATCTGTTTCCACGATGCGGCATAACTATCCATTAATTCGACCGCGGCTGCAGGCGCACTCGCCAAGCCACGCAAGGTGCCGACCGCAATTGGAAAGAAAGCCAAAAATGTGCCAAGGATTGATGCCGACAACCATCTCGGCCATTCAAACGAGCCGATTTGAAGTTTTCCGCCCCAACTCACGACCAACGGTGCAAGCGCGATCAACGGCACAGTCTGTGACATCACGAGGTACGGCAACAAACCGCGCTGCACAACTTTAAATCGTGACATAAACACAGCAAGACCGACACCGATCGTTGTGCCGAGAAAAAATCCCGCAAGAGAAAGCCGTAACGAGAACAAAGTGCCCGACAAAACAACCGACCAAATCTTTGTGTCGCTTCCGCGCACCTCTGGTCTGTTGTATCGACTGAGCATCGTCCACACATGGGGCATCGCCGTATTATTGGCGCGCGGCAAAATGCTGACACCAAAAAGTTTGCCGCCATCCTGCGGACCGACGATCTTGTAGAACTCCCACAATGCAACCACCGAAGCGATCGCAACTACGAACATTGAACTGCGATACGCGATTCGGCGCATCAACAT
>SYNW01000089.1 GCA_005805045.1 Actinomycetota bacterium | reverse complement strand
GCTCGGCTTGCATCCGCAAAATTCGCACGCACGCCGCATGAAATGTACTGACCCACATGCGCTCGGCAACTTTGCCGACGAGTGCCTCGACTCGTTCGCGCATCTCACCGGCTGCCTTGTTGGTGAACGTGATCGCCAAAACTCGCATCGGGTGCGTGCCCTGGTTGATCAGGTGCGCGACACGATAGGTCAGTACACGGGTCTTGCCCGAGCCCGCACCTGCGACTACTAGTAGCGGACCACTCGGGTGCAACACCGCGTCTTGCTGGTCGGGATTGAGCGACGCAATATCTAATGACTTTTTCTCTGGCACCACCCCTGCAGACTAGGCGCACCGTATGCGACTATTACGGCGCCTGATGAGGCAGAATCTTGGTTCGTGACCAGGAACAAAAAGCTAATTATTTTGCTGCCGCCATCCGAAGGCAAAGCACTTTCGGGTGAAACCGGCACAAAGTTCACAGGCTCAAGCGGCACTTTTGGCAAGTCGCTTGGCAAACAACGCGCCACTGTGATTGCAGCGTTACGCGATGCGCACGGTGGTTCGCCAAAACTGCTTGGTGTTTCCGGCGCGCATCTCGTGCGAGCCCAACAAGCAAACCTCGCAGTGCGTGGTGCCGAAACTTTGCCTGCATCGCAACGTTACACAGGCGTGGTTTGGGATCATCTTGATCTCAGTTCGTTGCCGACTGCGCTACAAAAAGATGCCGACAAAATTATCGTCATCGTTTCTGGCTTGCTTGGTCTCGTTACGGCTGGCGACCCAACGCCCGATTATCGCTTGAAGATCGGCGCAAGTCTTGCCCCCATGGGCAAACTTTCATCGTGGTGGCGAGACGAAATTTCGCGCGCGCTCAACGAATATTGCGCGGGCGCCGTCGTAGTTAACTTGCTGCCCCAAGAACACTCAGCGGCATTCGTTGCCGACAACAAGTTGATCAACAGTTATCTGCATGTCGACTTGGCAACAAAGTCAGGCACTGCCGGCGGCCACGATGCCAAGGCGGCAAAGGGTCGACTTGCCAGACATCTGTTGCTCAACCGAACTGATGCGATTCAAGCACTGAAGTCGTTCAAAGACCCAAGATTCAAGGTGCGAATCTTAAAGCAGTTTTGATTTCAAAAACTCAAGAACTCGCTGTACACCGAGTTCTTGACGCTGTTCGGTCAGCACTGAGTGATCTGACTTTGCAGTCGATTCAAACTCGACGGCGACAAACGCATCGCCGAGCAACTCGTGCAACTCGGCAAAACGGGTGCCTACAAGGCGGTCGCCTTTATAGCGCAGACCCAAAACCTGACAACCTGCCTCGGCTCGTTGCGCGATTCGGCGCGTGTCTTGTGGTGAGAGATTCAAATCTGCCGAGCGTTTTGTGCCCAAGGCGAACGGCAAACTCGGTTGCGACAAAACTGGCGCCAACATGATGTCGTCGACCATCATGCCAAGGGCAAAACCGCCGCTAAAACACATGCCGACTGCCCCAACACCTCTACCACCAATTTCAGCGTGTAGATATTTTGCAAGTTCACGAAGCCACGAGATAATCGGCGATGTCTTGTTCAGTGCCATCGTCGTGAACTCGCGTGAGATGCATACTTTTGTTGCTGAACTCGCCATATATTTGCCGCTCGGTGGTTCACCAAAGTTGCCAACCAATAGCGGCATCACCACGGTGAAACCCGCGGCAACAACTTCGTCGGCAAATTTTTCGACTGCTGGTGTGATGCCGGGTATCTCGTGAACGATGATTACAACTGGCCCAGACCCTTTGCGAAAAGTTTCGTGGGTTACACCACGACTTGAAAACTTTGATTGCGACCAACCATTCATTGCTACTAACTTACACGCAACTTATGCACCGAAACTTATTTCGGGCGACCCACACCAGTCACTTTCGACCAACTCACGGCGTAAACCTTGACAACGTCGCCAGTGCGTGGCGCTGCAATCATCTGCCCATTTCCGAGGTACATGCCGACATGGCTGACTGGGTTTCGCGAGAAGATTAAATCACCAGGTTGCGCCGCCCCGGTTGGTATTCGAGTCAACGAGTAATACTGCGATCGCGAAGATCTTGGAATACCCACGCCGGCTTTTGACCACGCGTAAACCATCAATCCAGAACAATCGAACGCCACACCGGGCGAAAGCGCACCAAATTTATAGGTCACACCAAGTTGTGACAGTGCCGCCTTCACTGCGGTGCCTGCAGCCGATGACGGTGCCGGGATATTCGTATATTTGGTCTTCGTAAACTCTTTTGCTAGGCGTGCTGCTTCTTCGAGCGCCGCTTTGGCGCGACGACTTTGCTCACCACGTAGCAAGTCACCCAATTCGCGCAATGCCTGTGCTTGTCTTGCCGAGTAAACATTCGCACTCGCTTCGGCAGCCGCGAGTCGTTTTTTGGCATAGTCGGCAATGCCACCTGCGCGTGTGCGTTGAGATTCAAGTTGCTTACGTTCGCGAGCAATGTCTTCAATCACGCCTTGCAATGAATCAAGACCGCTCACACCTGTGTTGAGTGCGACAGATGTCAAATATGATCGACGCACCGCGTCGGACAGCGTGCCAGTCGAACTCAAGATGCTGGCCAAACTATTTGAAACCGACCTTCCAACGAAGGTTTTCAGGGCAACATTTTGCAATTGCGCCTGCATTGCGGCGAGCTCAATTTCTTTGGCTTTGATTCGGACTTCGGTCGCGGCGATTTCTTTGTCGAGTTCAATGCCGTCGTTCAGCGCTTCGGCGTAGTCTTCAGCTAATTGGTCCATCTGTTCTTCGAGACGGTCAAGCTCGTCAAGAATCGCCTCGACTTCACGCTGTTTTTGGTCGGATGTCTGCACCAAACCCCCTGCGCCAACCCCAGGCATGCCGTTGGCCCCAGCCGACGCAGGGGCCAACCCGATAACGAGGGAAATGCAACAGATGGCACCAGTTAGAGGTGACACAGTCCTACGAAAACGCCCAACGGCGCCACGGGTCATGATTCCAACAGTCTAACGACCGAACTCGACCCATGCTTCGGGCCTCAAACCCTTAAATCAAGCGACTTAACTCACGGTTGAAACCACGAATCAAAATCACGTCGCTACTCCCACTCGATTGTGCCGGGCGGTTTTGAAGTCACGTCGTAGACGACGCGGTTGATGCCACTAACTTCGTTAATAATTCGCGATGAAATTTTCTCGAGTAGGTCATACGGCAATCTTGCCCAATCTGCCGTCATCGCATCTTCGCTGGTGACGGCGCGCACGATTATCGGACGACCATAAGTGCGCTCGTCGCCCATCACGCCCCCAGATCTGATGTCAGCAAGCACAGCAAACGCTTGCCAAATTTGGCGCTCAAGCCCAGCCGCCCGAATTTCTTCACGCACAATCGCATCAGCATTTTGCAAAATCGCGACCTTGTCAGGAGTCACTTCACCGATAATTCGCACACCCAACCCCGGCCCCGGAAACGGCTGTCGCCAAATAATTTCATCCGGCAAGCCCAATTGCGCACCCAACGCTCGCACTTCGTCTTTAAACAACGCCCGCAACGGTTCGACAAGTTTGAGCGTCATGTCTTCTGGTAAACCACCAACATTGTGATGACTC
>SYNW01000088.1 GCA_005805045.1 Actinomycetota bacterium | reverse complement strand
TCGATTTGAATTTTGGTTGCCCTGCACCGAAAGTGACGCGGCGGGGTGGCGGTGCCGCGGTGCCGTTGAAGAAAAATTTGTTGCGCGAGATTGTCACGGCCGCGGTGAAAACGGCTGGTTCATTCGGCATACCGGTCACGTGCAAATTTCGCATGGGCTTGAACGACGACTTGTTGACTTTCATTCACACTGGTTTGATTTGCCAAGATGCCGGCGTCGTGGCGATTGCGTTGCACGCTCGCACCGCCCAGCAGCACTATGCACCGTTTGCGCGATGGGAGGCGATTGCCGAGTTGAAAAATGCCGTGACGGATATCCCAGTTTTGGGTAACGGCGACATTTGGGAAGCCAACGATGCGCGCGAGATGATGCGCGTGACCGGCTGCGACGGCGTCGTGATTGGTCGCGGATGTTTGGGTAAGCCATGGTTGTTTCGCGACATGGTGGCGATGTTCAACGGCCAAGAGATACCAGAGACGCCGAAACTTGGTTGGGTGCTCGAAGTGATGTTGCGACACGCGATCGCTCTTGAAGCGCACTTTCCGCCGGGCCGAGGCATTCGCGAGTTTCGCAAACACGCGGGCTGGTATTTGACCGGATACCCCGTGGGTGGCGACCTGCGTCGGCAGTTTGGTGAAACTTCGAGCATTGAACACTTGTGTCGGTTGATCGATCAGTGCGACCCAGACGCATCAATAGTTGACGGCGGAGAAAGATTCGTGCGTGGTCACCACAACGGGCCGGTGAACATTGTGTTGCCGCACGGCTTTTTAGAAAGTCTCGACGATCTCGTCGCGCCTGATGACGCCACGTTGACGCATATGAGCGGTGGCTGAAGTTGCATAGCGAAGCGAATTGCGCATCGTGACGAGTCGAATTGTTTTGGCGTCACGTTCGCCGCGACGAAGAGAGATTTTAGAAAAACTTGGATTAGTTCTCGTGATCGACCCGCCAGAGATAGACGAGACGCCACGTGTCGGTGAAGAGCCGGTCAAATATGTGCAACGCATTGCAGCGGCCAAAGCCGACAAAGTGGCGTTGCGGCACGAGCAACAATGCATCATCATTGCTGCCGATACGACTGTCGTATTGGACCGCGAAATTTTTGGCCAACCGCGGGACTTGGATGAGGCGCGCAGGATGATCCAAAAATTGTCAAAAAAATCTCACAGCGTGCACACTGCTATCAGCGTGCGATACGACGGAAGAAGCGCCAACGGCTATGACACGGCGAGCGTGATGATGCGCGAGGTCACGCCCGAAATGCTCGACTGGTATTTGGGGACGGGCGAGTCGATGGGCAAGGCGGGGGCGTATGCCGTGCAGGGTGAGGGTGCGGCGTTGGTGGCCGAGGTGCGTGGCGAGATGGAAACGGTGATCGGTTTGCCGGTGTGGCTGTTGACCGAGAGGTTGGCGCGAATTGGGGTGAATCTACGGCAACTGGGCAGGGCTGGCGAGTGATTTGGGTTGTAAAAATAGCCCTTTGTCAATAGCATTGGCACTCGCATGGTTCGAGTGCTAATTGAAAATCGAACGTAATTGACCCAGAAAAACCTAGAGATAATAAGGAACCGATATGAACTTAAAGCCACTTGATGACCGCATTGTGGTCAAGCCAAACGAAGCCGAGAAGACAACTGCATCGGGCCTCGTAATTCCAGACACTGCCAAAGAGAAGCCACAAGAGGGCACTGTTGTTGCAGTTGGTCCAGGTCGCTGGAGCGATGACACCGGCAAGCACACACCACTTGATATCAAGGTCGGCGATGTCGTTCTTTATTCGAAGTACGGCGGCACCGAAGTTGCACACAAGGGTGATGATCTTTTGATTCTTACGAGTCGCGATGTTCTTGCGATCGTTGCTAAATAACTAATTCAAAACCTCAACTTAAAAACAGGACATAAAACATGGCAAAGATTCTTAAATTTAACGAAGAAGCACGTCGCGCACTCGAAGCCGGCGTAAACAAGTTGGCCGACGCGGTCAAAGTTACGCTCGGACCAAAAGGTCGCAATGTCGTGCTTGACAAAAAGTTCGGTGCTCCGACCATCACCAACGACGGTGTATCGGTGGCCAAAGAGGTCGAACTTGAAGATCCGTTCGAAAACATGGGTGCACAACTCGTAAAAGAAGTCGCGACAAAGACCAACGACGTTGCTGGTGACGGCACGACGACGGCGACAGTTTTGGCGCAAGCCATGGTCAGTCACGGCATGCGCAACGTCGCAGCCGGTGCGAACCCGATGGCGCTCAAGCGCGGCATCGAAAAAGCAGTTGCTGCAGTTGTTGAATCGTTGAAGAGTCAGGCCAAAGAAGTCGACGACAAGAGCGACATCGCAAGCGTCGCCACAATCTCGGCTGGCGATGCGACGATCGGCAAAGTTATTGCTGATGCGATCGACAAAGTCGGCAAAGACGGTGTCGTGACGGTCGAAGAGTCGAACACATTCGGCATTGAACTCGACTTCACAGAAGGTATGCAGTTTGACAAGGGTTATCTGTCCCCATATTTCGTGACCGATCAAGATCGTCAAGAAGCAGTTCTTGAAGACGCATACATTTTGTATTACTCGTCAAAGATCACGACCGTGCAATCGATGTTGCCAGTGCTCGAAAGCGTGATGAAGACGGGTAAGCAACTTGTGATCATCGCCGAAGATGTCGAGGGTGAGGCCCTTGCGACTTTGGTGGTCAACAAGATTCGTGGCACGTTCAATTCGACAGCGGTCAAGGCTCCGGGTTTCGGCGATCGTCGCAAGGCGATGTTGCAAGACATGGCAGTTTTGACCGGTGGTCAGGTCATCAGCGAAGAAGTTGGTTTGAAACTCGAGAACGTCACGCTTGATCTTTTGGGTCGTGCCAAGCGCATCATCATCACCAAGGAGACGACAACAATCGTCGACGGCGCTGGCGACAAGAACGAGGTCAAGGGTCGGATCAGCCAGATCAAGACCGAGATCGACAACACCGACTCTGATTGGGATCGCGAGAAGTTGCAAGAGCGTCTCGCCAAACTTGCCGGTGGCGTTGCTGTCATCAAAGTTGGCGCTGCAACAGAAGTTGAACTCAAAGAAAAGAAGCACCGCAT
>SYNW01000008.1 GCA_005805045.1 Actinomycetota bacterium | reverse complement strand
CCTGATTGCAACAGTTGTGCGGCACCAAGTTGACCAATTTTGGTCCATGAAACCTGAATGTTGTCGATCAACCCGTGATACGCGATGCGGGCGATGGCGTGCATCAAGATGGTTTCCCTGAATGTCGGACCGCGCCGAGATTTGTGCTGCAAATAAATCGGTGATGCCATATGCACGAACGGCAAACCGACAAATTCGGTGAAGCCACCTGTTTCTTTTTGCAAGTCACGGGTGCGAACTATGTGCTTGGCCCAACTCTGCGGGTGTTCAACAGAGCCAAACATAATCGTGATATTCGAGCGCAAGCCCGCTTTGTGCGCCACACGATGACACTCGAGCCATTCTTCAGTGTTGATTTTGTCCGGGCAGATGATCGCCCGAACATCGTCGTCCAAAATTTCAGCAGCCGTGCCAGGAAGAGAGGCCAAACCTGCGTTTTTGAGTCGCAGAATATATTCGTATAACGGCTCACCAAGTCTCTTTGCACCCTCTGTGACCTCGAGGGCGGTGAAACCATGAATATGCATCCCTGGCACGGCGGTTTTGACTGCGCGAGCGACATCGATGTAATAGTCGCCGTCAAAGTCTGGGTGGATGCCGCCTTGCAGAGTGACTTCGGTGGCACCGAGTTGCCAAGCCTCGCTTGCTCGAGCGGCGATGTCATCGAGAGTCAGAAGATATGGCGTGCCGCGCAGGTTCAAACTAAGCGGTCCTTTTGAGAATCCGCAAAACTTGCATTTGAATGTGCAGACGTTCGTGTAGTTGATATTGCGGTTGTGAACCCAGGTGACCACATCGCCGACTGTGTCTTGGCGCAGTCTGTCGGCCAGTTGCGCCACAGCCGTAACTTCGGCGCCACGGGCCGAAAATAGCGTGACGATTTCATTTTGCCCGACTTCTTGTTGCAAATCGACACCGCGTAAAATTTCGGCGATTGGACCAGCGATCGTCTTGTTTTCGTGGAGTGTGCTGATCAAAACAGGTGGGGGATTGTTCGCCCCCGAATACCACTGTGTCGAGCGATGGCCAATCAAGACAACTTCGGCACCATCGTGCACCACGTCAGCAGCCGTTACTTTTTCTGGCCAAACTTGACCTGGATCATCGCGACCAAAATCTTCGGCATCGCTGCGATCCAGAACTTTGAAGTGCAACGAATCGTCCAGCCATTTTTTGGGATTGGCGGCGAATTCTGGATAAATCGTCAGACGCGGCGCGAGCGCCTTTTCGCGATTCTCGGTCGCGAGGCGAAGATTTTCGAGCGACGGCCACGGGCGTTCGGGGTTGACATGGTCTGCCGTAACCGGCGAGACGCCACCCCAATCGTCGATGCCCGCGTCGAGCAATACACCGAAGTCATCGCTCAGATTTGGCGGGGCCTGCAAGTGAATTTCAGGCGGCAAAATCATTCGCGCCGCGGCGATTGACCACAGGTATTCGTCTTGCGGGCATGATTTTTCGCGCTGCATTATCGTCAGAGGTTTCGGCAAAAAATTTTGCACGATCACTTCTTGAATGTGACCATGTTTCAAGTGCGATGCGGCGATCGCTTCGAGTGCGTCGATGCGATCTTGGCGGGTCTCGCCGATACCGACCAAAATGCCCGTCGTGAACGCAATGTTCAATTCACCGGCAAAATTCAACGTGTCGAGTCGACGTTGCGGCTGTTTGTCTGGCGCGCCACGATGGCAATCCAAGTCGTCGCGCAAAGTTTCGATCATCATGCCTTGTGATGGCGAGACGCGGCGCAACATCGCCAACTCATCGCGATACAACGCTCCAGCATTTGCGTGTGGCAATAATCCAGTTTCTTTGAGAACTAGCGCCGCCATGTCGTGCAGATAGTGCACGGTGCTGTCGTAATTATTTTGCTTCAACCAGTCGCGGGCGATTTCGTAGCGCAACTCTGGTCGTTCGCCGAGCGTGAACAACGCTTCGTGGCAACCAGCCTTAGCACCCTGTTTAGCGATCTCAAGAACCTGCTCTGGTGACAGGTAAGGATTTTCCAAGCGGGCTGGTGGCTGGGCGAAAGTGCAGTATCCGCATTTGTCGCGACACAGCATTGTCAGAGGTATGAACACTTTCGGCGAAAATGTAATTCGACTGCCAAACGCCTCGTCCCGAATTTTTTTGGCGCATTGCATCAATTCAGAAGTTGATTGCGAAATTAACGACGAAGACGACGCGCGACGGCTCTCAGGCAACTTGACCCTCCGATGGGTTTTGATGAACTATGTTGAGAGCGCCCGACCAATTTTCTTCACCGTGTTAGAGAGGTGGAGACACTTGTATTTGTCGTGCATCTCTAACCGTAGCGTCACCCACGTCCCGACGCAAGCGCGGCTGATTATTTGCTGGGTTTGGTCAAGGCGCTGAAAAGGGCGCGCACATTTTGGCCGGAGATCGGCACGCGATGCCCAGTGCGCGAAATGAAACCCAGTTGCACGCCGGTCGACGGGTCGAGCACCGTGAAAACTTGCTCGTGGCCGTCGGCATCGATAATCACGTCTGTTAAAAGCGGCACGTTGGCTGCGGCCAGTGCCTGTTGCACGAAGCCAGCGCTAAGAACTTCGATCGCGATGTGTTGCACGCCCGAACCGTGGGCCGCAAGATGTGCGTCGACACCTGGGTCGCCGGGGCCGACCAAGACAACAGTCACGCCGCCAGCGTCGGCAGTGACTATCGCCGAGTCTTGTGTAGGCGTCGTCTTGAAGCCGAGCGATGTCAAAAACTGAATCGCAGCTGACAAGTTGACAACTGCGACCACGACGTGGTCGATGCGACAGGCGACTGTGTCGAGAGCGCTGCGCAACGAATCGGCACTCTTGGTTGGCGCGGGTTCGGTGAGGACTTCGGCAATTTCAATGCGATGAGTTTCGGCCAGCAAAATGCGAAACAGCTGCTCGGTGAAATCTGGATCAACGTTCGTGTCGATTGCCCATTGTCGGCGCAGGTTCAGAACTTCTCGCACCCGCTGGGGTTGCATCACTGCAGTCGCAGTTTGTGCTTTGACGGCGGCGACATCTTTGCAAACTGCCATGCGTTGGGCGAGTAGGTCAACAATTGCGGCGTCAATCTCGTCGATCTTTTTTCTAAGTGAGTTGAGGTCGCTCAACGGCGCCACCACTTTTTCTTTGGTGGGTTCATCCGTTCGATGTGTTTGGCGAGCATGTCCATTTCGATGTTCACTTTGTCGCCTACTTTGCGCACGCCGAGAGTCGTGACTTGCTCGGTGTGTGGAATCACCGCAACGGTGAAAGTATCGGCTGTCAAATCGTACGCAGTGAGACTTATGCCGTCGACTGTGACCGAACCTTTTTCGACGATCAGATGCATCAAGTCGCGCGAGATTCGCACGACGAGGTTCGGTGCCGGCGCGACGATCTCACCGACGCTGTCGACATGACCCAAAACTAAATGTCCGCCGAGGCGATCACCGAGTGCCATTGGGCGTTCAAGGTTGACGACGTCGCCGATTTTCAGTGCGCCGAGATTCGTGCGCGAGAATGTTTCATCACTGACGTCGGTCATCCACGAATTTGTGTCGAGATTGACGACCGTCAGACAGCATCCGTTCACGGCGATCGATGAACCGATCTTTGAGCCGTGCAACACGGTTTGCGCCGAGATTCGCAGACGCGAACCATTCAGTTCAGCGACTTTGCCAAGTTCTTCAACGATGCCAGTGAACACGCCATTTGAGACTACTTATCTAGACGCCTTCATGGCGGGTGGTTTCGGCTGCGGGGCGCCGTAGATTGGAGGGGTCCACTTGGGCTAATACCTCGGGTGCGATGCCAACGACCAAAAGGTCGGGGCGACCAGATCTCTCACGGGCCTGCGAGTGCGGGCCAGACCGAGAGAATTCGAAAGGCATAAAGAAATGGCGATTAGTCCAACAAAAGACGTCATCAGCAAACACGGACAGCACGCAAAAGACTCCGGTTCACCAGAAGTACAAATTGCACTTCTCACTGAGCGCATTAACAGTCTCACCGAGCATTTGAAGAGCCATGTTAAAGACCACCACTCACGTCGTGGCCTGTTGATGATGGTTGGTCGTCGTCGCCGAATGCTTGACTATGTTCGCGCAAATGACATCGAGAAGTATCGAAAACTTCTTGAGTCGCTTGACTTGCGTCGTTAATCAGTTTCAAATTAATAAACAAAAAACATAACCAACGAACATTATGAAGTTGGTTGTCAGTTGAGTATTTCGCGGACTGCAAAAAAGTTTGCGAGGTTTCCAACTGGGAACCGACCTTGTGTTCACAAAAGTCTGCGGCTCCGTAAACAAACGGCGCAGACGCGAAAGGAATAATCATGGCCGAGGCCATTTCAGTAAGTGGTGCAGTTTCGGGCACCGAAAAAACTCTCTCATTTGAGACGGGTAAATTCGCTTTGCAATCGCAAGGTGCGGTAGTAGCAAAAATCGGCAAGACGACAGTTCTTGCCACGGCAAACGCCGCCAAAGGCGTGCGTGACGGAATCGACTTCTTTCCGTTGACAGTCGACGTCGAAGAGCGCGCATACGCAGCCGGAAAAATCCCCGGCTCGTTCTTTCGTCGCGAAGGTCGACCAAGTCAGCAGGCAATTCTCACTTGTCGACTGACCGATCGTCCGTTGCGACCAGCCTTCCCAGACGGCTACCGCAACGAAACTCAAGTCGTGATCACCGTGATTGGTGCCGACCAGGTGAACCCACATGATGTGTTGGCGATCAACGCGGCCTCGGCTTCGTTCATGATTTCTGGCATTCCATTTGATGGACCAATTGGCGCCGTGCGTTTGGCGTTCAGCCAAGAAGGTTCATGGATCGCCCACCCGACATTCGAGGAGGGCGAGCAGTCGACATTCGAACTCGTGGTTGCAGGTCGCGAACTCGACAGCGGTGATGTCGCCGTGATGATGGTCGAAGCAGGTGGCACCGAGAAGAGTTTCACCTATTACGCCGACGGTGCACCAAAAGTGACCGAAGAAGTTATTGCCAGCGGCCTCGAGGCTTCGAAGCAATTCATCAAAGAGTCGATCAAATTGCAACGCCAACTTGTTGCCAGCGTTATCGCAACTCGTGGATCAATTGAGCCGCTCAAATACACGCCCGTGCTCGACTACAGCGAAGAGTTGTTCGCCGCAGTCGAAGCCGCAGCAACGACAAAACTCCAGCCGGCAATTCGCATCGCGCTCAAGAGCGATCGCAACGAAGCAATCGATGCAGCTACGACTGCGACGCTCGCTGAGCTTGCCGAAAAGTTTCCAGCCCAAGAAAAGCAAATCAAAGAAGCGGTTCGTTCATTGACCAAGAAACTTGTGCGCAAGCGCGTGGTCGACGAGGGCATTCGCATCGATGGTCGCGGTTCGACCGACTTGCGACCAGTTTTCGCCGAAGTTGGTTTGATTCCGACGGCGCACGGCACCGGGTTGTTTCAGCGCGGTGAGACGCAAGTATTGAACGTGTTGACAATGGCGATGCCAAAAATGAATCAGATGATCGATTCGATCACACCTGAAACGTCAAAGCGATATATGCACGACTACAACATGGCGCCATGGGCCAACGGTGAAACCGGTCGCGTTGGCACCCCGAAGCGTCGCGAAATCGGCCACGGTGCGCTCGCCGAGCGTGCGTTGTTTCCGGTCGTGCCAAGCCAAGAAGAGTTTGCCTACACATTGCGCTTAGTCAGCGAAGTGTTGTCGTCGAACGGTTCGACTTCGATGGCATCAGTTTGTGCATCAAGTCTTGCGTTGATGGATGCTGGTGTGCCAATTGTTGCGCCAGTCGCGGGCATTGCCATGGGTCTGATTTTTGATCAAGGCAAGTACACGGCATTGACAGACATTCTCGGCGCTGAAGATGCGTTCGGTGACATGGACTTCAAAGTTGCCGGTACCGCAGATGCAGTTACTGCATTGCAACTTGACACAAAAATCGAGGGCATTCCGAGTGATGTGTTGGCCAAGGCGTTGCAGCAAGCCAAAGAAGCACGCTTGAAGATTCTCGGCGTAATGAACTCGGCGATCAGTGCGCCGCGTGCAACCGTCAACGAGAGTGCGCCGAAGATCGTCACGTTCACGATTCCACTCGACAAAGTCGGCGAGGTAATCGGGCCAAAGGGCAAAGTCATCAACACGATTCAGCAAGAAACTGGTGCTGAAATCAACGTGTCAGATGACGGTGCAACCGGCATCATCACAATTGGTTCTCCAGACAATGCAAAAGTCGAAGATGCGAAATCTCGCATTTTGGCGATTGTTGATCCACCAACTGCAGAACTCGGCGCCGTTTATACGGGTCGCGTGGTTAACACTGCGGCATTTGGTGCGTTCGTGAATATTTTGCCCGGTCGCGATGGCTTGGTGCATATTTCGAAACTGGGCAATGGCCAACGTGTTGCTCGCGTCGAAGACGTGCTCAACATCGGTGATGAAGTTCAAGTTCGTGTCGACGACATCGACGATCGTGGCAAAGTCAGCCTCAGCTTGATCGGCCCGGATGGCGAAGTCATCAAGGGCTCAGGCGGCGGCTCTGCAGGAGCACAATCTGATCGTGGAGATCGCGGTCCGCGAAATGACCGTGGTGGTCGTGGCGACCGCAATGATCGTGGTCCGCGAAATGACCGTGGTGGTCGTGGCGACCGCAATGATCGTGGTCCGCGAAATGACCGTGGTGGTCGTGGCGACCGCAATGATCGTCCTCGTTCAAACGATCGCCCGCGTTCGAACGATCGAGATGGCCGCAATGCTCCGTCAGATGCGGTCAGCGTGAGTTTCGAAGAAGAGTTTGATCGCGACTTGCGCAATGACCTTGGAGACCTCGGCTGAGATGGCTATTCGCGTCGGTGTCATTGGCGCTGCCGGTCGGATGGGGGCGACGGTCTGCGCCGCAATAGCAGCCGATAAAAACTTAGAACTTGTCGCCGCGGTCGATACTGCGTCGGCCGGTTCTGTGGTCCACGGTTTAACAGTGGCGAACGAACTTCGTGCGCTAGCCGATGCCAAAGTTGAAGTCGCAGTTGACTTTACTGTTGCTGCGGCGTCACGAGTCAACCTGCCGTGGTTGGCGATGCACAATGTTCACGCTGTTGTTGGTACGACTGGTTTCACCGATGCAGATATTGCAGAATTCAAGAAAATTTTTACATCCAGTAACTGCATCGTTGCACCGAACTTTGCGATCGGCGCAGTGTTGATGATGCGCTTTGCCGAGATTGCGGCGCCATTTTTCGACACGGCTGAAATAATTGAAATTCATCACGAGAACAAAATTGATTCGCCATCGGGCACGGCAATTTCAACGGCAAAACGCATGGCGGCAGCCAGCAAGACTTGGGCCGAAGATCCGACGAAACATGAAGCAATTGCCGGTGCGCGCGGGGCAAAAGGCCCTGGCGATATTCCGATTCATGCAGTTCGCATGCGCGGGGTCGTTGCCAATCAAGAAGTTGTTCTTGGCACACAGGGCCAAACACTCACAATTCGTCACGACACGATTGATCGCGCAAGCTTCATGCCTGGCGTCGTGTTGGCATGCAAAAAAATTGCCGAGCACAAGGGCTTCACCCTCGGGCTCGACAAGTTTTTGGGCATCTAAGCGCTTTTTTAGCGCTGCATTAATTAGCGCAGTGAGTTGATGGCTGCGTCGTAATTTGGTTCGTTGGCGATTTCGCTGACGAGCTCGGTGTGCAATATCTTGCCTTTTTCGTCGGCGACAACAACTGCTCGCGCCAAGACACCTTTAAGCACGCCGTTTGTCAGGTTGACTCCGAACACGGAGCCAAAACTTGATCTGAACGACGATGCAGTTTTGACATTACTCAAACCTTCGGTGCCACAAAAGCGACCTTGGGCGAATGGCAAGTCTGCCGAGACGCAATAAATTTCGGTATTTTGCAAACTCGCAGCGATCTCGTTGAACTTGCGTGTTGATGTTGCACATGTTGGTGTGTCGATG
>SYNW01000087.1 GCA_005805045.1 Actinomycetota bacterium | reverse complement strand
GCGGCCCCAAGATTTATGCCCACATTCATCGCTTCAGGTTGATATACCGACTTCAAAACTTTGACCGCCGTTGTAACCGCCGACCACAGTTCGCCGGTCTCGACTTCGGTTAAATCTTCGAGTTCGGCGACTTCACGATAAGGCAGAACCAAGAGATGCCCCGATGTATATGGAAATGCATTCATTAATGCAAATACTTTGTCACCGCGATGAACGATGTAGCTCTGCTCATCGGTCAGATCGCTTTTCAAGATCTGCGTAAAAATCGAATGATCCGACTTCTGCTGGGCACCTTGCCCATGCACGACATAATCGGCTCGCCAGCCGTTCCACAGTCTTTCTAGCACGACGTGCTCGTCGGAGGTTCAAGAAACATTATTCGCCTGTCCAACGTCGATGGATAGTTGGCTCATGAAATCAGTCAACGGCACATCGCGTCGAACGTCGCCACCCCGTGGATTGACGCCGACAGTCGAATTCGAGACGTCGTCATCACCGACAACCAGGACATACGGAATGCGCTCCAACTTCGATGCACGAATTCGTTTGCCAAGTTGCTCATCGGCAACTAGTTGATCCACGCGATAACCACCTTCGACCAACCGCTCAACAACTTTGGCCGCATACTCATCGTGCGCCGATGCGACTGCCAGCACGCGAACTTGAACTGGTGCCAACCAAGTCGGAAACGCGCCACCGTAATGCTCGAGCAGAACACCAAAGAATCGTTCAATCGAACCAAACAGGGCGCGATGCAACATGATCGGTTGTTTGCGCGCGTTATCGGTGGCGATGTATTCGAGTCCGAATCGTTCGGGCAGATTGAAGTCGCACTGAATCGTGCTCAACTGCCACTTGCGACCGATTGCATCGCGAACATCAATGTCAATTTTTGGCCCGTAAAACGCGGCGTCACCGGGGGCAACCGTGTACTGCAAGCCGTGGCGATTCAAAGCTTCTTGCAACGCATCGGTCGAGCGTTGCCAAATCTCATCAGAACCCACCGATTTTTCCGCGTTGCGCGTGCTCAACTTGAAATCAAATTCACTAAAGCCAAAACGACGCAACACACTCAAAACGAAATCGAGTAGCGACGCAATTTCATCTGCCATTTGCTCCTCGGTGCAGAAGATGTGGCTATCGTCTTGGGTGAAACCTCGAATGCGCAACAACCCGTGCAGAGTGCCGGCGCGTTCGTAACGGTAGACGGTGCCAAGTTCAAACAATCGCAACGGCAACTCACGATAACTTCTCTGACGATCGCGATAGATCAAGCAGTGCATCGGGCAGTTCATCGGCTTCGGATAATAAGTGCCGTTGTCCATCTCCATTGGCGGATACATGCCATCTTTGTAAAACTGCAAGTGCCCCGAAGTTTCGAACAGATGTGCGTTGGCCAAGTGAGGCGTGAAGACGAACTTATACCCACCGTTTTGGTGACGTTCTCGGCTGTAGTCCTCCATCAATTTGCGGATGATGCCACCCTTCGGATGCCAAACTGCTAGACCGCCACCGAGTTCTTGGGGAAATGAAAGAAGATCCATTTCAACCGCGAGTCGACGGTGGTCACGCTTCTCTGCTTCTTCAAGTCGATGCAGATGCTCGGCCAATGCCGACTTCGACTCCCATGCTGTGCCGTAGATGCGTTGCAACATCGGACCCTTTTCATTGCCTCGCCAATAGGCGCCGGCGACTTTCATCAATGCGAAATGTCCCAGTCGCCCGGTGGATGGAACATGGGGACCTCGACAAAGATCGACAAAACTCTCACTGTTGCGATACACGCTCACCGCATCGGCGCTGCCTGCTTCAAGGGCGTCGCTTGAATCGCCTTTGCCTTTCGTCACTCGCTCGATGATCTCGCACTTATAAGGTTGATCTTTGAATATTTTCAACGCTTCTTTGGTCGTCATTTCGGCGCGCACGAATGGCTGATCGGCTTCGACGATTTTCTGCATTCGTTCTTGTATCGCCACCAAATCTTGGTCGCTGAAAGTTTTGTTGTTTGGTAAATCAAAGTCGTAGTAAAAACCATCCTCGATGGCTGGACCGATTGAAAACTTTGCGCCCTCAAAAAGTTGGACAACTGCCTGGGCCAACACATGGGCGGTGGAATGACGCAAGACGTGGCGACCAGCATCCGAATCTGAGGTAATTATTGAAACTTTCGCTCCGTCAACTAGTGCGACACCCAAGTCCGACTCGACACCGTTGATCACGGTGGCCACAGCAGCCTGCGCGAGTCTTTTGCCAATCGCCTGTGCCAGTTCTATGCCCGTTGACCCTGCGGATAACTCTCTTGTTGAGTCATCAGGCAGGCGTACCAAAATCGTTGAGCCACCAGTTGTCACGTAAACAGTCTAGATTGCGACGGTTTTAGATGTGGGTTCGGTTGGGGTTCGAGCCCTTTGGCGCGTAGTCGTAGACATACTCTTGACCAGTAAGTGCCTGAATTCGCACCATGATCTCGTCTGTCAGCTCGCGCAAAACCTCAGGCTCACCAACGCGCGACAAATATTTTTGGGTGTCAATCGGGGCGCCAATTTGAATTTTGCACTTCTTGCCGAACTTTGGCATCACCGTGTCGGGAGCCATAATTTCACTCGTGCCGGTAATGCCAACCGGAAATATGGGGCAACCAAACTTCAGCGCCAATCGGGCTGCACCGGTGCGACCCTTGTACAGCTTCCCGCTTCTGCTTCGTGTGCCCTCGGGGAATATCCCGAACAATTCGCCCCGAGCAAGAACTCCCTCAACCGCGAGCATCGCCGAACTTGCACTCTCGCCACCTGTGCGATCGAGCGGGATCATCCCAATCTTGGTGAACAACCAACGGGTCTTGAATGAATCCATGTACTCGCTCTTGCCAACTACCGACATATTGCGTGGAGAATATGTGAGCATGAAAACTGAATCCAAGAAACTGATGTGGTTTGCACAAAGAATGGCTGGACCAGTCTGGGGAATCTGATCGAAACCTTCGAGCGAGAACTTCCACAGTCGTTTGGCAAAAAATCTACAGAACGGACGGAAACGGGTCTGAAATTCTGTTGCCCCGACATACTTCGTCGGGTCATAGCCAACTTTTTGTCGACGCCGAACCAATCTCATGATCGTAAGTCAACACCGAGCAGACCCGCGGCGATCATGACGCTGTGACCCGACCTCGCTGCACGATCTATTTCATCTATCGCCGCTGGAGTATTCAAGTCGTCATCAAGCGCGCTTCGCACGTCTTCAAGCCCGGCATTACCGTCACCGGAAGTCGCACCTGACCAAAGGGCCAAGCGCTGTTGCGCACTCGACATTGAAGCAGTGCTCCACTCCCATTCGGTTCGGTAATGATTGGCGATCAACGCCAGGCGAATCGCCCGCGGATCATGTTGCTTGCGCAAGCGGTCAACGAATTCGAGATTGCCGAGGCTCTTTGACATCTTGCTGCCGTTCATGAACACCATCGCCACGTGCATCCAATGTTTGACAAACAACTCGCCCGTTGCCGCCTCGGATTGCGCGCGCTCACACTCGTGATGCGGGAAAATCAAATCACTGCCACCCCCATGCAAATCAATGGTCGACCCAAGTTCACGCAACGCCAGGGCTGAACACTCGATATGCCACCCAGGACGCCCCGGCCCCCACATCGTTTCCCAACTCGGTTCATCTGCCGCCGATGCCTGCCACAAAACAAAATCCAATGGATTTCGTTTGTGAGGATCTTCGACATGCCCACCGCGTTCTGCAGCCAACCTCATCATTGTTTGCGTGTCGTAATTCGAGACACTGCCAAAAGACTCGAATCTGCTTACGTCAAAATAAACGCTCTCACCGGCCTGATATGCGAATCCCCGATCCAAGACCATCCCGATAAAACCCCTGATGTCTGAAATCGCCGAAGAAGCACGCGGTGCGCTGGAGACATCGAGCGCGTTTAGCGCCTTCATATCAGCATTGAACCTTGCCTCTTCGCCCGCTGCCAAATCCAAATAGTGGACACCCAACTCGCGTGCCTTGGCAAAAAGTGGATCATCTATGTCCGTCACATTGCGAACACACTTGACGGTGTGACCCGAATCAATCAGTCGGCGTTGAACGACATCGTAAGTTATAAAAGTAAATGCGTGACCGATGTGAGTTGCGTCGTATGGCGTGATGCCACATGTGTACATCAAAACTTGTTTGTCCGATTGAAAATCCACGACACGTTTTTTCGCCGTGTCATACAGCTTCATCGTCACATTGCATCACCACGATCAGGTATGCCGGTCAGACGTGGGGCAACTCTTGTCTTGTAGCGAACGTTGAGTTGCAACAAAACTGCAGT
>SYNW01000086.1 GCA_005805045.1 Actinomycetota bacterium | reverse complement strand
ATGAACGACCGAAGACGACCGACCCACCGCTTGTTGGCCCAATTCGCAAGATCAACTATTTCTTGAGTCACGCCCAAACCAAGAACTTTGATCACGCTGCGAATCTTGTTGACCGCCAAGCCAACGCTGGGTTCGCCTATTTCAACCACCCATCCCGCGACGTTTCGCCCGTGTAGTGGCACGCGCACACGCACACCAACTTTGACCTGATCTTTGAGAGACTCTGGCACCAAATAATCAAAAGTCTTGTCAACCCCGGTTACGTCGGGCACGACTCGCGCTACCCGAACAAAGGGCACCGCGGTTTGAATCAGAGTTTGACTGCTGCTTTGAACTCTTTGAGCCGAGACAGTTTCTCCCATGTGAAGTTGGGTTCATTGCGACCAAAGTGACCGTAGGCGGCGGTCTTTTGATAGATCGGTCGCTTGAGTTCAAGGTCGCGCAAAATTGCCGCCGGACGAAGATCGAAGATTTGTCGAACTGCTGTCTCGATCAATGCTTCATCAACCGCGTTCGTTCCGAATGTTTCAACGAAAATACTTACTGGATGAGCCATGCCGATGGCGTAGGCCACTTGCAACTCGCAACGCTTCGCGGCACCCGATGCCACAACATGCTTGGCAACCCATCGCGCCGCATAAGCAGCCGATCGGTCTACTTTTGACGGATCTTTGCCGCTGAATGCGCCACCACCATGTCGACCCATGCCGCCATAAGTATCGACAATAATTTTGCGCCCGGTCAAACCTGTGTCGGCGTGCGGTCCACCTTTTACGAACTCTCCGGTTGGATTGACGTAAACGGCGTAATCGTCTTTTGCGAACTGTGCCGGAATGACCGGGCGAATCACCTGTTCAATCAAATCGGGTCGAATGACCGTGTCACGACTTATGCCGTCAGCGTGTTGGGTCGAAATCAAAACCGTGCGCAATCGCACGGGCACACCATTTTCGTAGTCAAACGTCACTTGAGTTTTGCCGTCTGGTCGCAAATATGGAATTGCACCGGACTTGCGAACCTCTGCGAGCTTTTCTGCCATGCGGTGCGCCAACCAAATCGGAAGCGGCATTAGATCGGCGGTTTCCGTGCAGGCATAACCGAACATCATGCCCTGGTCACCAGCCCCCTGGCTGTTCAATTTGTCTTCACCGCTTTTGCCCGCACGAATCTCTTCGCTGACATCGACACCTTGTGCAATATTCGGACTTTGCTCGTCGATACTGACGATTACTCCGCAGGTGTTGCCGTCAAAACCGTAAAGCGCATTGTCGTAACCGATGCCCTTGATCACTTCGCGGGCAATTTTTGGAATATCAACGTAAGCACTGGTCGTGATCTCTCCGGCAACCACGCATAGACCCGTCGTCAGCAAAGTTTCGCAGGCGACTCGACCGTTAACATCTTCGGCCAAGATTGCGTCGAGCACCGCATCAGAAATCTGATCGGCCATCTTGTCGGGATGACCCTCGGTCACGCTTTCAGAGGTAAACGAATATTCTTTCATTGACCGAGACTACCTACTCGGCAGGTTGCTCGGTTGCCGAATCTTGCATTGCGTCAAGCTCTGCTTGTTTCTCTGCCGCGGCTGCAGCCTCGTTCTCGGCGAGCACTTCCTCGATTGTCTTGGCGACGAGTTGGATCTTTCCGCAGGCGATTTCTTCGAAACTAATCGAGAGCGGCTTGCGCGCCGTGGAACTTACTTGTGGCGGCACCATGTTGCCGAGACCATCACCAAGTTGGTTGAAGTACGAGTTAATCTCGCGTGCCCTGCGTGCCGAAAGTGTCACGAGTGAGAATTTGGAGCCGGTATGACCCATCAGCGACTCGATTGCTGGGTTCATCATCGTGTCTTCTGTCGTCACATTTGCCTCCTGGCATCAATCACAAGACGATCAAATACGGCTCGGCTTGCGGCTATTGAGTATAGCGGTGTATCTAACTCGTAGTGCGCTGTTTTCGCTCGTAGGCGATGATCCGACTCATCTCTTCGACCGTCGAGTCAAGGTCATCGTTGACGATCACGTAATCGGCAATCGCTTTGCCCACGGGTTCTTCCTCTTCGGCTTTGCGCAGGCGTTTCTCGACTTTTGGGTCCGGATCACCTCGACCGCGCAGTCGTGCCTTTTGCTCTTGGCGTGATGGTGGCAAAACAAAAAGCAACAGCGCCCTGGCGTTGATTCGTTTAACTTGTTGCGCCCCATCGACCTCGATTTCAAGAACTGTGTCGCATCCTTTGGGTGGATTTGGGGTTGGCGTGCCGTAATAATTGCCGAGAAAGTCGGTCCACTCCAAAAAGCCGTCCTGAGCGATATTGTCCTCGAAAGCTTTGCGGCTGACAAAATTGTAAGCGTCCAGCGCTTCACCCTGACGACGCTCTCTTGTCGTCCATGAACGACTCAACCAAAGTTGGGCATCACGAGCAACAAGTTTTTCGACGATCGTACTTTTGCCGACACCACCAGGACCCGAAACCACGACCACAAGTGAGGTGTGGTCGGTGCTCATTGTGCAAACTCTTTGATCAGCGCCTCACGCTGACGAGGTTCGAGACTTGAAAATCGACACTTGTGAGAAATCTTCAAAACGTCCAACCCGCTTCGGGCTCGCACCTTGCCAACGCCAGCAAACCTTTCGAGAATCTTGAGCACGTAAAGTTGATTCAGTGCCGCATTGCCGTCTATTTTGAAAATCGAATCAATGCTGAATTTGCCTGCAGATATTTCACTGAGAATCTGGTTCATTTGCTGACGCATCGACGCAACACCGGCAATCGCCGAATCGCGAGTCGCCGTATCTTCAGACGTCGTTGCCATTGACCTATTCTAGTTGCGCAAACATCGATTCTTTTTGTGCCAGCGCGTCCGACACTTCAGAACTTCAATCCGCCCCGGTGAGCAGCCGATGTGATCCCCGACCAGTCTGAAATGCCCCGCGCATCGGCCCACTTGGTGAGTTGTTTCAAAATCTTGAACGGTGCTTTCGGATTCGCAAATGTAGCGGTGCCCACCTGCACGGCATCGGCGCCAGCAAGCATCAATTCGACTGCCGTCTCGGCAGATGTGACTCCACCTGCACCAATTATTTTCAATTCGGGCAAGGCTGCTCGCACGTCGTAAATACATCGCACGGCAATCGGATGAATCGCCGACCCAGATAAACCTCCGCGAATATTGCCAAGAATCGGCAACCCCGTTTCAGTGTCTATCGCCATTCCAATCACCGTGTTGACCAGAGTCACTGCCTGAGCACCCGCCGACGAAACTGCGCGTGCGATGTCTACGAGTCGCGAGGTATTCGGACTCAACTTCGCCCACAATGGCAAGCCAGAAACTTGACACGCTTCGATGACTTTGGCGCTCAAGGTTGCATCGTGACTGAACATCGCATGGTCGCCACCCAGGTTCGGACACGAGAGATTGACTTCAATTGCCGCAACACGATCACGCACATCAGCCAAAATTCGCGCAACCTGAAGATAGTCGTCGATGCTGTGCCCCCAGATGCTGGCGACCACTTTTGCCTGCGCACGCTCTAGAGCGACCAAGTCATTTTCGATGAAACTTCGTACGCCACCACCTTGAAGTCCGACACTGTTGAGCATCCCTGAATCTGTCGGATGAAGTCGTGGTGCTGCGTTGCCTGGCCATTCAAAATGCGCGATCGATTTGGTGACGACGGCACCAATCTCACGCAACGGAAAATACTCGTCGAACTCGGCACCATAACCAGCGGTGCCCGATGCCGTCAAGATTGGTTGGGCAAGTTCGACTGTGCCGATCGAAATCGGGTCGCGTTTCATTGTCTGGCGTGAAATTCTTGTAGCGACTTGACCGTGAATGGCCGGTTCTGTCGCTCGATCATGCCGAGCACTGCCGCGCTTGCGGCACTCAAAGTTGTGACGACTGATACACGACAGTTGTTGGCCGCCTTACGAATTGCTTCTCCATCGCTGCGAGTGCCATAGCCACGCGGAGTATTGATCACAAGAACGATTTCTCCTGCTTCAATTAGTTTGACCGCATCGTCGACATT
>SYNW01000085.1 GCA_005805045.1 Actinomycetota bacterium | reverse complement strand
GAGAGCAAGTCACGCGAGTTCGGACCCATCACACTCAAAACGGCCTGACCAGATGAAACATCTATCGCCATCGCGCGCGCCGAAGATGGAATGTGATCGCGCAACCAAGCAAAGTCGCGCACTTGCGTCGCTGCGGCAGTGACTATTAAATACGAATCAATCGCTTGGCGCGTGACTGTGAGGTCGGCTTCGATGCCGCCAGCCTCGTTGAGCCACTGTGTATAGACGATTTTGCCCACGGCGACATCGACCTCGTTGGCACAGATTTGATTGAGCACCGACATCGCATCTGGCCCCTGCAAAATGAACTTGCCGAACGACGACTGATCAAAAATGCCGACCGAGTTGCGCACGGCGTGGTGCTCTTCGGCAGAGTATTTGAACCAATTTTGTCTGCCATACGTATATATGTATTCGGGCTTGATGCCAGCAGGCGCGAACCAGTTGGTGCGCTCCCAACCTGCGACTTCGCCGAAGCAAGCGCCGCGTTCGGCGAGACGATCGTGCAACACAGATTTGCGAACGCCGCGAGCAGTTTCTGGTTGACGAAATGGCCAGTGCATGGCGTAAAGCAAGCCGAGCGTTTCGACGGTGCGGTCGTGCAGATATTTTTTGTTGCGCTGATAGGGCATTGAACGACGAATGTCGACATCCCACAAATCCATTGGTGGGCGACCGTCGAGAATCCAGTCGGCGAGAACTTTGCCTGCTCCACCAGACGACTGAATGCCGATCGAGTTGAATCCAGCGGCGACGAAAAGATTTTCTACGTCTGGTGATTCGCCGAGCAGGTATCTGTCATCTGGCGTGAACGACTCGGGGCCGTTGAAAAATAATCTGATGCCGGTTTTTGCCAACAATGGCATGCGGTGTGTCGCCGCCGCGACCAGCGGCTCGATGTGTTCAAAGTCTTCAGGCAAAGTTGTAAACGAGAATTCTTCTGAGATGCCCTTCATTCCCCAGGGTTTGGCTACTGGTTCGAACCAGCCGACCAGAAGCTTGCCAGCGTCTTCTTTGAAATATCCGCAACCATCTGGATCGCGAAGCACCGGCATATTCGGAGAAATCTCGGGCACGGGCTCGGTGACGATATAAAAATGCTCGGCAGCATGAAGTGGCACGATTGCGCCCGCAGCATCGCCAAGTTCTCGTGCCCACATACCGGCACAGTTGACGACGAACTCACTTCGAATTTCTGATTTTGAGTCGCTGCCATCACCGAGGGTCGTTTTGACCCCAACGCAACGACCATCTTCGACGATGATCGAATCAACTTTGACATTTTCAAATATTTTCACACCGTGCGATCGTGCACCTTTGGCCAGGGCTTGGGTTGCATCAATCGGATTTACCACGCCGTCATTCGGCAGGTGCACGCCACCGACCAAATCGTCGACTCGAGCCAGTGGTAGAAGCTCGGCAATCTCGCGTGGCGAAATTATGTTTACATCAAGGCCGAAAACGCGAGCCATCGAAGCGCCTCGCTTTAGTTCTTCGAATCGCTCTTGGTTTGGGGCGACGGCCACCGAGCCTCGTTGCTGAAACCCGGTCGCTTGACCCGTGACTTCTTCAAGAGTTTTGAAAAGGTTCGTCGTGTATTGAGCAAGACGCGTCAAGTTGTGAGTTGCGCGCAACTGGCCGACAAGACCTGCAGCATGCCAAGTTGTGCCACAAGTAAGTTGCTTGCGTTCGAGCAATACGACATCGGTGCACCCACGCAGAGCCAAGTGATATGCAACACTGCAACCGACAATGCCGCCGCCAACGATTACAACACGAGCATTGGTCGGTAGTTCTGCCATTTGATGCCTCTTGGGTCGATCACAATTTGTCTGGGTGTCGCTTAATTCTTTAGCCTGAACAACGCTACAGTTTGGCACTAGTTTTTGAGAATTAGTTGCCAAAAAAAGTGAGTTTTTGGAGAGGTTACGGTCTGGTCAATGAGCGAGAGAGCAAAAGTTGTAATCATCGGCGGCGGTATCGCCGGTTGTAGCGCGCTTTATCATCTCACCAAAATGGGTTGCACCGATGTGCTGTTGCTTGAGCGCGACGAATTGACATCAGGTTCGACATGGCACGCCGCGGGCAATGTGCCGACATATTCGACGAGTTACAGCGTGATGCAAGTGCAGAAATATTCGGCGGCGCTGTATCGCGAGTTGGCCAAAGACAAAGATTTTCCGATCAGTTATCACGTAACAGGCTCGGTGCGTTTGGCACACAGCGAAGAGCGTATGGCCGAGTTTCGCCACGTAAAAAGCATGGCTCGCGCCAACGACATGGAGTACGACATGCTCACGCCGGCAGAACTTGTGGATAGATATCCGTTGATCAAGACCCACGATTTGCTCGGCGCATTATGGGACCCGCTTGACGGCGACATTGATCCCTCGCAAGTAACTCAGGCGATGGCTCGCGCCGCTCGAGCACTTGGCGCGCGGGTGCGTCGCAATGAACGCGTAATCGGTTTGCGTCAACACAAGAATTTCGAATGGACAGTGACGACCAGCACCGCTGGTGTTGAAACCGAAATTGAATGTGAAATCGTGGTCAACGCCGCTGGTTATCGAGCCGGCGAGTTAATGAGTCTCATTGGTCGCCATCTGCCGATCATGACGATGGCACACCAATATTTGATCACCGAAGAAATCGACGAACTTGCGGCTCGCAGTGAGCCGTTGCCGTTGCTTCGCGACCCGGATACTTCGTATTATCTGCGTCAAGAGCGCAGTGGTTTTATTCTCGGGCCATATGAGTGGCAGGCGACGCCGATGTGGCTCGACGGTATTCCCGATCAGTTCGCCAACCAATTGTGGTCAGAAGAATTGGAGCGACTTGAAAAACAAATTCTTGATGCGGGCGAGCGTGTGCCTGTGCTCGGCGATGCAGGCATCGCCAAAGTTGTCAACGGACCGATTCCGTATGCGCCAGACGGCAACCCGTATCTCGGACCAGAGCGGGGAATGCGCAATTTCTTTCATTGCAACACGTTCAGTTTCGGCATCGCTCAAGGTGGAGGCGCGGGCAAAGCAATTGCTGAGTGGATTCTCACGGGTCGACCAGAGTTCGATCTTTGGGCGATTGACCGCCGTCGCTACAAAGAATATGCAACGACCCAATACACGGTCGACAAAGCAGTCGAGGTTTATCAAAACGAATATGCGATGGGCTTTCCGTTTGAAGAGCGACCAGCAGGCAGACCTGCGTATGTTTCGCCACTCTATGAGAAACTGAAAAAGAAAGGCGCTGCATACGGCGCGCGCGGTGGTTGGGAGCGACCAACTTACTTTGATCCGAAGAGCGAAGTAACTGATCATTCGCTGTCGTTTTTCAGACGCAACGGTTGGCGCAAAGTTGTCGCCAAAGAAGTAAACGCGGCGCGCAACGGCGTTGCCGTGCTCGATTTGCCTGGCTTCACAAAAATCGAAATCAAAGGCCCAGGTGCGTTTGCGTATCTTGACAACTTGCTGTGCACGAAATTGCCAAAGGTCGGGCGCATCAGTTTGGTTTATGCGTTGTTGCCGGATGGCAAAGTTTTGAGCGAGTTCACGGTCGTGCGAGTTGATGAAGACAGTTTTTATCTGGTCGGTGCGGCGAGTTCTGAGTGGCACGACCTGGACGTGCTTGAGATGGCGTTGCCAACGGATGGTTCAGTGACGCTCAAAAATGTGACGAAAGATTATGGTTCGCTCATTTTGGTCGGGCCGCGTTCGCGAGATGTTTTGTCGCAGGTCACGACATCCGCCCTTGATAACGCCGCGTTTCCTTGGCTTTCGGTACGCATGATAAGCACGGCAGTCGGCCCCGTGCGGGCGTTGCGCGTCAACTATGTCGGTGAACTCGGCTGGGAGTTGCACGCTTCGAACGATCAGATGGTCGCCCTATACGACGCAATTTGGAAGGCGGGCGAGAAATTTCAAATCGCCGACATGGGCATCTATGCAGTCGACAGTTTGCGGCTCGACAAGTGTTATCGCGGTTGGAAGGGCGATCTTGAAATCGGCTTCTCACCGTTCGACGCATCGTTAGATCGTTTCGTTGACTTGACCAAACCCGCGTTTGTTGGTCGAGAGGCGTTGGTTGCCGAAAAAGCTGCTGGTTCAAAGTGGAGATTCGTGCCAATGACTCTTGACCAAGATGGCGATGCAGACGCACCGTTCTGTGCCTCGGTGTTCAGCGGCGACAAGCGAATTGGTATCGCGACTTCGGGTGGATGGAGTTTCACGCTCAACAAGAGCGTGGCGTTGGCGTACGTTCGCCCCGAATTCGAGATGGCTGGCACCAAACTTGAGATCGAAATCTTCGGTGAACGCAAAAAAGCCACCGTGGGGCAAGAGCCATTATTCGATCCGCGAAATGAACGGCTTAGGTCTTAAATTATTCGGCTATTTGGTCTTTCGTGGCGTATCCTTTGGGGTCGGATTGAAAAGGGTGCTCAGTGAAACTTAAATGGAAAAAAGGTGACACGGTCATCTATCCGCAACATGGCGCTTGCATCGTCATGAACATCAAGCGCATGAAAGCCTTCGGCAAGACATCCGACTATTTGATCTTGCGCACGGTGATCAACGAGATGACGCTGTCGATACCCGTCGAACAAATTTCTACAGTTGGCGTGCGACCACCGGTTTCGTCGAGCGAATTGCAAGACCTGGTGTCGGTTCTTGCAAAAGCCGACCCACGCGTGCCAGCGAACTGGTCGCGCAGGTTCAAGAACCACCAAGAAAAGCTTAAGAGTGGCGATGTTTATCAAGTTGCCGAAGTCGTGCGAAACCTCGCGGCTCGTGATCGTGATTCGGCATTGTCGGCCGCCGAAAAAACAATGTACGACCGCGCACGAGTCAATTTGATTTCTGAAATTCAACCTGCGCTCAAGTGCACGACTGAAGAGGCCGAAGCGTACTTGGACAAGGCGCTTGAAAAAGGTGTGCTCAAGCCAGCCAAGTCTGCTGCAAAGTCAACCGCAAAGTCAGCCTTAAAGTCGACCGCAGCCAAACCAGCCAAAGCCGCGGCGAAGAAGAAATAGTTGCTCGGTCGGTTTGACGCAAAATGAAAGTTGGGTTTTGCGGTCTCGGGGTGATGGGCAGAGAGATGGCGCGACACTTGGCCCACAAAGGTCACGATGTTGTTGTGTTCAATCGCAACACCGAAAAAGCAAAACAGTGGGTTGAGAAGAACGGCGGCAGTTTTGCGCCGACGCCGCGCGAGGTTGCCGAGCAGTCTGAAATCGTGATGATTTGTGTCGGCAACGACGATGACGTTCGCAGTGTCGTGCTCGGTGTAGACGGTGCGCTCGCTGGTTTGAAGCCGGGCTCGGTGCTCGTTGACCACACAACTGCATCGGCGAATCTGGCGCGTGAACTTTCGGCAGCGTGCAATGCCAAGAATGTTGGTTTTATCGACGCACCGGTTTCTGGTGGACAAGCCGGCGCAGAAAATGGCGCGCTAACAGTGATGTGTGGTTGTGATGATCAGAAAATGTTCGATCGCGTGCGACCAGTTTTTGACGCATATGCCAAAGCGTGCCAACGTATGGGTGATGCCGGTGCTGGGCAATTGACCAAGATGGTCAATCAGATTTGTATTGCCGGTGCTGTTTCTGGTCTTGCCGAGGCTCTCAACTTTGCTGTGCGGGCGGGTCTTGACGCCGACCAGGTCGTTGAGGTCATTTCTAAGGGTGCGGCGCAGTCGTGGCAAATGGAGAACCGCTCGAGGACAATGGTTCGCGATCAATTTGAATTTGGTTTCGCCGTCGAGTGGATGCGCAAAGATCTGGGCATCTGTTTCGACGAGGCAAAAAATAATGGCGCAGACTTGACGATGACGAAACTAATCGATGCGCTTTACAAACGCGTCATCGAAATGGGAGGTGCACGCTGGGACACCAGCAGCCTGATGAAACTTCTAACCCACCCGCAAAAATAATTTAGTCAGGTTATTTACCGGAGGCGGCTTGAGCGAAGGCGTCGAGAAGTTTGTCGAGTTGTGCGTCGGTGATTACCAGTGGCGGACAAAAAGTATTTGTATCTAGATTGATTGCGCGTGTGATTGCGCCCAACTCAAGCATTCGGTCGCGAATTTTGACATTGTTTTGCGAGGCGTGAAGGCCAGCCGCCCAAACGGCGCCATCACCCCGTGCATGATCAATGACGCCATCGTGTGCAAGAGCCTTTAGTGCGTCGCCGATTCGTTTGCCGATATGCACGGCGCGATCACGCAAGCCCTCGCGCTCGATAATCTCCAGATTTACCAGTGCTGCGATGCATGCCGATGCATGCCCCGAATATGTGTATCCGTGGCGCAAAAAGAAATCAGCATCGGCTTCGAGTGGCCGGCGCACTGCATTGCCGACGAACACACCGCCGAGTGGTTGATAGCCAGAAGTAACGGCTTTGGCGAAGCACAACAAGTCAGGGTTGACATCATAAAAATTTGCACCGAACCAAGTGCCGAGTCGCGCAAAGCCGGTTATGACTTCGTCGAAAATCAAAAATGCACCGTGCTGGTCGCAAAGTTTTCGCAATCCTTTGAGATAGTCGGCCGACGGCGGGTAGACGCCACCCGCACCTTGCAGTGGCTCGGCGAGAACCGCGGCAACAGTGTTGCCACGCTGAGTCATGAGAATTGACATGGCTTCAAGGTCGTCACTCGCAACTTGCTCGACGTCTGGCACGAGCGGGCCGTAACCGATTTTGTTGAGCGGCAGACCTTGCGCGCTGGTGCCGCCATAGTTTGTGCCGTGGTAGCCACGCATGCGCGAAATGATCAGCGTGCGCTCTGGGTGACCAGCCTGGACATGTGCGAGTCGCGCCAGTTTCATCGCCGAGTCGACCGCCTCAGAGCCACTTCCGCAGAAAAACACGCGGGCATCTGGAATCGGGCAAAGTGAAACCAATTTCGCCGCAAGTTGTTCGACAGGCTCGCTCGTAAACGGGTCAAATGTCGAATAAGCCTCGAGAGTCGTAATCTGCTTGGCGACTGCATCCGCAATTTCTTTTCGGCCGTGCCCGACTGCGCAGTACCAAAGGCTGGCCATGCCGTCGACAAGTTCGTTGCCTTTGTCATCCCAGACGAGTGCGCCCTGACCGCGCACAAGTTTTATGAACTTGTCTTTTGTGGGTTTCGCGAACGGGTGCAAAAAGGCATTGCGGGCTTGATTCATGACTGTTCACGCTAGTTCGCCGCATCGCTCTAGGCTTATGGCGGATGAAAGGCCTGATTCTCTCTGGTGGCGCCGGCACACGGCTTAGGCCGATTACCCACACGAGTGCCAAACAACTCGTGCCGATTGCCAATAAGCCGATCTTGTTTTATGGAATAGAAGCCATGGCGCGGGCCGGTATCCGCGAGATCGGCATAATTGTCGGCTCGACGCGCGAGGAAATCAAATCGGCGGTTGGTGAGGGCAGTCAATTTGGTGTCAAGGTCACGTACATTCCGCAAGACGAGCCGCTTGGCTTGGCCCATTGCGTGCTGATCGCCGACGAATTTCTTGGCGACGACGATTTCATCATGTATCTCGGCGACAACATGCTCGAACAAGGCCTTGAAGAATTTGTCAGCGAATTTGAAAGTGCGCGCGCAAGTGGCGCCAAAGACAAACCGTCGGCGCAGATTTTGTTGTGCCATGTTGCAGACCCACGTCAATTTGGTGTCGCCGAAGTAGATAAAAATGGCCATGTCGTGCGGTTGGTCGAGAAACCAAAAGACCCACCATCAGATCTTGCGTTGGTCGGTGTTTACTTGTTCGACAAAACGATCAACAAAGCGGTTCGATCGATCAAGCCCTCTTCGCGTGGCGAGCTTGAGATCACCGACGCGATTCAATGGTTGGTCGACAACAAGTTTCCGGTGCGTCACAAGGTCTTGCAAGGTTGGTGGATCGACACCGGCAAAAAAGATCCATTGCTTGAATGCAACCGACTTGTGCTTGATGCGATGGTGCATCGCATCGATGGCAGTGTTGATGCCGCCTCACAGATTCAAGGTCGAGCGACTATCGAAAAAGGTGCGAAAATTTCGAGTTCACGAATTCGTGGCCCAGTTGTCATCGGTGCTGATTCGATCATTGAAGATAGTTATATTGGACCGTATACGTCACTTGGCAAAAATTGCCGCGTGATCAAGTCTGAAATGGAGCACTCGGTTGTGCTTGATGGCAGTTCGATCATCGGAGTTTCAAAACTCACAGATTCTTTGATTGGCCGTGACGTCGAGGTCTCGCGCAGTTTGCAGCAGCCCCGAGCATTGCGTTTGATGCTGGGTGACGACTCAAAGGTAGAGCTTGAATAATGGCGACGATCAAAGAGTCGAAAACAATTACCGGTGTGCAAATAGTCGAGCCGCAGGCGTTCGGCGATTCGCGTGGCACTTTTATCGAAACGTACCGCCGCGAGTGGTTTCCACTTGGTCGCGAAATGTTGCAAGCCAACCGTGGCGATCGTCAAGCGGGTTGCATCGTTGGTTTGCACTATCACTTGCACCAAGCCGATTATTGGTATGTGCCGATCGGTTCATGTCGAGTGGTGTTGCACGACCTTCGAGTCGGTTCGCCAACGGATGGTGCAACTCAAGTAATCGACATTGGCGCCCGCCAAGATGGCACGCACGATCACCGCGGCATTTTTATTCCGCCTGGTGTGGCGCACGGTTTCGCGTCGCTAACAGACATGACGATCACATATTTGGTCGACAGTTATTACAACCCGAAAGATGAATTGGGTCTGGTCTACAACGACAAGGCAGTCAAAGCCGACTGGGGAATTACCGAGCCGATTTTGTCTGACCGTGATGCCGCCAACCCAACTCGCGATGCGATCAAAGATCAGGTTCGCCCGTTCTGGCCGATGCGAACCTAATCAACGATGAAGATTTTTGTCACTGGCGGCGCCGGGTTTATCGGCTCGAATTACGTGCGTTGGGTTTTCGACAATACCGACCATGAAGTCACCGTTTACGACTCGCTGACATATGCCGGCAATCTGTCGACACTCAAAGACGTCGACGACAATCGAAGGTTCAAATTTGTCAAAGGCAATATTTGTCAGCCGACCGATGTCGAATCTGCAATGGCCGGCCACGACGCGGTTGTGCATTTTGCTGCCGAGAGCCATGTCGACAGATCGATTGCCGGCAGCGAAGATTTCATTTTGACCAATTGCTTTGGCACGAATGTCGTGATCGACGCAGCACGAAGGCTGAACATCGCTCGAGTTCTGCACATTGGCACCGACGAGGTTTATGGCTCGGTAGAGACCGGTTCGTCGCGCGAGGGCGACCCGCTCGAACCGAGAAGTCCGTATTCGGCATCAAAAGCTGGCAGTGATCTGATCGCGTTGTCGTATTTTTCAACACACGGCACTCCAGTGGTCGTGACGCGTTGTACGAATAATTTCGGGCCTTTTCAATATCCAGAAAAGGCGATTCCGTTGTTCACAACAAATTTGCTCGACAACAAGAAGATCCCTTTGTATGGCGATGGTCTGAACGAGCGCGACTGGATCTATGTCGACGACCATTGTTCGGGCGTTCACATGGCTCTCGAACACGGCAAAGCGGGTGAGATTTATAACATTGGCGCCGGCAACGAAACCGCTAACCGAGTGCTGGTCGACAAACTTTTGAAGCAACTTGGCAAGGATGAATCGAGCGTGCAATATGTGGCCGATCGGTTAGGTCATGATCGGCGCTATTCGGTAGACATCGCCAAGATCACAAAACTCGGCTGGAAGCGCACGCGCTCGCTTGACGAAGCGCTCGAAGCGACTGTGAACTGGTATCGCAGCAATCGCTGGTGGTGGGAGCCGCTGAAAGCCAAAAAGTAGTGAAAGTTCTCATCACGGGCGGCGCCGGTCAACTTGGCTCAGATTTGGTTTTGTCGGCGCAGAACTGTGGTCATGAATTGTTTGCAACCCGACACAGTGATTTAGATATCACGGATAAAACTCAGGTCGCCGAGATGATTAGAGCGGCTGAGCCTGAGGCGATTATTCATGCCGCGGCATGGACAGCGGTTGATGAGTGCGAATCAAACCCACAAAAAGCAATGGCCGTGAATCGTGACGGCACCGCCAACATTGTCAGCGCGGCACGAAAGGTTGGTGCGCGCGTGATTTATATCTCGACAGACTATGTTTTTGACGGCACAAAGCCGACACCTTATATAGAGAGCGACTCACCGAATCCTCAATCTGTTTACGGTGCGAGCAAGCTCGCCGGTGAGCAGCAACTTGATCTCTCACAAGACATGGTGGTGCGCATTTCGTGGGCCTGTGGCGAGCACGGCAACAACATGGTCAAAACAATCTTGAGACTCGCAGCCACGAGTTCGACACTCACGTTCGTTGATGACCAAATTGGTTCACCAACCTTTACGAGCGACGTTGCACCTCTGTTGATTGACTTAGCGGCTCAGTCGCGCACAGGTATCTGGCATGTCACGAATCAGGGTTCAACAAGTTGGTTTGGTTTCGCCCAAGATGTCTTGCGTGCGGCAGAACTCGACCCCAATCGAGTGCGACCTATTGCGACCGCGGATTTGCGCCCGCAACGCCCGGCTAAGCGCCCCGCGAACTCGGTTTTAGATAACGCCAAAATGCGTAGGGAGAACTTGAAACTGCTTGACGACTATCACACACCATTGCAACGACTTGTTGATCTTCTGACGAGTTAAGGTTTAGCTATGGACCAGAGCGCACTTCTGCAAGAAATTGAACCAGTGGCGGGTGAATTGTTAAACCGACATTTGGGTGTGGCCAAAGAATGGTTTCCGCACGAGATGGTTCCGTACAGTCGCGGCAAAGATTTTGTGGCTGGCTCACAATGGGATAAGAACGATGCAGATTTCGGATTGGTTAGCAACGAAATGTCAGATGCCATTCGAGCATCGCTTTATGTAAATTTGCTTACCGAAGATAATTTGCCGTATTATTTTCGCGATATTGATCAGTTGTTCGGCAGTGATGGCGCATATGGCGAGTGGGGCCGCAACTGGACAGCCGAAGAAGGTCGACACTCAATTGTTATTCGCGATTATTTGACGGTGACGCGTGCGATTGACCCGGTTGCACTAGAGCGTGCACGAATGCAACAAGTGCGCAGTGGGCAAGTGCCCGCGCCGTTAGATATTTATGAAGCACTCGCTTATTTGAGCATGCAAGAACTTGCGACTCGGATCGCCCATCGCAACACGGGCAAAATGATGAACGACGAAGTTGGCGAGGCGATTATGTCGCGCGTCGGCAACGACGAAAATTTGCACTACTTGTTTTACCGTGATCTTGCAACGGCGGCGATCGCGGTTGATCCATCAAACATGGTTATTGGCATCGAGCGAGCAGTGCGTACCTTTGCAATGCCAGGCACTGGCATCACCGACTTTGAAAAACTCTCGAGAGAAATTGCTCGCGTCGGAATTTATGATTTGTTGATTCATCATGACCAGATTCTGCAGCCGGTTGTTATGCGTCATTGGAAACTTGAGCAACTTTCAGGTTTGACCGACGAGGCCGAAAAGGCGCGAGAGGCTCTGTTTAAGCGAATTGAGCGCATCGGCAAGGTCGGGGCCAAGATGGCTTCAGACCGCGTCAGCGCTTAATTCTGCCGTTTAAGTAGCGCACGAAAGCCTCAAATCTTCGGGCTGAACGGGGTCTAAAAACGGCGGGTTGCCACATCGTTGTGATTTGCGGGGCTGTGCCATTTGGCTTATAGTAAGGGTTCGGTTTGGTGGGGCCGGGTTTTTAGTAACAAATCACCGTGATCAATATCCAAAAAACAAGGGGAGCCATGTCAGCAATAGAGCAAACAAAAAGCGAAGTCACAAAGAGTGGCTTGTCACGCCGTCATTTTATCCAAGCAGCTGTAGCAACTGGAGTCGCCGTTCCGCTCTCCCAGATGTTGGGTGGTTGCTCTTCTGGCTCTGGATCAGACAAAACGGTTTTCAGGGTTGCAGCTCAAGAACAAGAAGGCCCAGCAGCACCTTGGATGTCTAAAGGTGGTTCGCTCGGCATTCTCAGTGCGGTTGGAGCTTGGCTGATTGATGTCGCTCCAGACGGAACGCTTAAGCCAAGCATCGCGACAAAGTGGGTGGGCTCAGACCAAGGTAAGACATGGACTTTTACAATTCGCACCGACGCAAAATTCCATGACGGTACTCCGCTTACAGCAGACGACGTTGTGTACACGATCCAGTCGCACCTGAACCCAGACAATAAGTCACAGTCAGCCGGTCGACTTGGCGATTGCACCTCAGAGGGCATCGTAAAAGTCGATGAAAAAACAATTCGCTTCGACTTGTCAAAGGTCAATGGAAACTTCCCATATGCAGTTGCAAGTTCCAACTATGGACTGCTCATCATGAAGAATGGTGAGAAGGGCGACGAGTCATGGGTGACCAAGATGAATGGTGCCGGTCGGTGGATTATGGTCTCGCACGTGATGAACGAAAAGACGGTGTTCAAGCGCAATCCGGACTACTTTGACAAATCACGACGTCCAGCGTTTGAAACAATGGAGCAAATCCAGTACGTTTCGCAGAGCGCGGCAATTCCTGCCTTGAAGACCGGGGAGCTTGATTCGATCCATTTGCTTAACGGCCTAGAGGCAGAAGCACTTCCTGAGTCAGAGTTCTACAGGACTACGGTCGCAACTTGCGGTGGTCTGCACATGCACATGCGATGCGATATCGGTCAATTGACCGACAAGCGTGTTCGTGAAGCAATTGCGTTGACACTTGATCGCGAAGCATACATTAAGGGTGTTATGGGCGGCTATGCATTGGTTGCCAACGACTCAGTAATGGACTCGTTCCCGACTGCGGACAAGAGTGTTCCACAGCGAAAGCAAGATATCGCTCGCGCAAAAGAATTGCTTGCAGAAGCGGGTGTGCCGAACGGCTTTAAAGTGACTCTTCAGAGTTGGAAGCGCGACGACATTGACAAGTTCACTCAGTTCGTGAAGTCGTCGTGCAAAGAAGTCGGAATTGACGTAACAGTTGATCTCGACGGCTCAGACGGTGGTGGCGCAAGATGGTATGCCTACTCTGTCTATCCATCAGTAAAGGGCTCAAAAGTTGAGAACAAGGGTGAATGGCTTGCCAGCGAATTTGGTATTGCCGAATGGGCCGGTCGTCCAACCCCTGACGAGTACCTTGCACGTGAGTGGTTCTCATCAGGTGACTGGAACCCTGCTTACTTAGATGCACCCGAACTGGACGAAGCGATTATCGCATGGCAATCAGCATTGTCAGAGAAAGAAAAGAAGAAAGCAAGTTCGGCAATTCAGAAGGCATCACTCGTGCACACACCGATCATCGTTGCCTACAACGAGATCCGTGTTTCGGTAACTTCGAACAAAGTTAAGGGTGTCGAGTTCAATCAGCAAGGTGCGGTTTGGAGCACAGGCAAAAACGCCTAAGAGCGAATTGAATTTCAAAGTAAAATTAGAAGAAGAGACCGGCCTCGAAGATTAGGTCGGTCTCTTCTTCGTTTATCCAGTTAGTCAAGAGGTTTTGAGCGTGTTGTTAAACTTGAGACTTCTATGCTGAGATTTATCGTCAAGCGAGTGGGGCTGTCTATCTTGACGTTGGTTATTGTCTCGGTGATTATTTTTTTGATGACTTCAATTTTGCCCGGAGATATCGCCAAACAAACTCTCGGAAGAGACGCGTCGCCTGAAGCCTACGAAATTTGGAATAAAGAAAAAGGTTTTGACAAGCCACTAGTCGTGCAATATGGCCGATGGATGGGTGGTGTGATGACGGGTGATTTGGGCACTTCCTTTAAGTTTGCACTGCCTGTCTCTGAAGTCTTGGGGCCCGCAGCAGCCAAATCTGCGCAGTTGGCAATTGTCGCATTGATCTTGATTGCGCCAATCAGTATTTTGGGTGGCATCGCTGCGGCGATGAATAGGGGTAAAAAAGTTGACCGAATGTTGACTGTCGGAGGTTTGTCTGCTGCCGTAATCCCGGAATTCGTTTGGGGGGTTATCTTAATTCTCATCTTTGGCGTGGTGTTTCGCGTTTTTCCTGTTTCGGCATTTCCGAATGAAGAGAACCCAAATCTTATTAATAGCGTCTATCACCTTTTGCTGCCGTCGATTGCATTGCTCTTTGTGTTGTTTGGTTACATTTCAAGAATCACCCGAGCAGGTGTGATCGAAGCGCTTGACTCTGATTACATGCGCACAGCAGTTCTTAAGGGTCTTTCACGAAAAACTGCAGTGTTCAGACATGTGCTGCGTAACGCTTTGTTGCCGACAATCGCAGTTATTGCGACGCAGGTTCCTTATCTCGTGGGTGGACTCATCGCGATTGAAAGAGTTTTCAACTATCCAGGCTTCGGCAATACGTTGTTAAAGGCTGTTATTGCTAGAGACTTTCCGCTGTTGCAGAGTGCGGTATTTCTCACTGGTGTAGTCGTTGTTTGTTTTCAGTTGATCGCCGACATATTGTTCGCAGTTCTAAACCCACGCATTCGACAAAGGGTGACCGAGTGACAGACGAAACTTCGAAACAAACCAAACAGATGGAACTAAGTGAACGTCTGGCAGTTCTCAAAAAGAACAAAGCATTCATCATTGGGGCATCAATCTTGGCCTTCTGGGTGTTTAGTGCGATCTTTGGCAAGTTAGTGGCAAGATACGATCAAGACTTCGCGGACTATGAATCAATAAGTTCTTCACCGTCTTTGAAGTATTGGTTCGGTACCGACAGCAGTGGACGAGATGTTTACTCAAGAGTGATTATTGGTTCAAGAATCATTATTGTCATCTCTTTTCTTGCAACTTTGCTCGGAGCATTTGTCGGAGCATCTCTTGGTTTGACTGCCGGTTATCTCAAGGGCAGGTTCGACATGGTGTTGATGCGTATTCTTGAAGCCATTTCGGCCATACCAGTCATCATTATTGCGCTTTTAGCGGTCGCTGCGATTGGTCGCGCATCATCAGTCATAACGATTCTGATCATTGGAATAATTTTTACGCCAAATGTGGCGCGAACTGTGCGTGCAGCGGTGTTGGGTGAATCTGAGCTCGAGTATGTTGCCGCTGCAAAACTGCGCACCGAAAAAACTGCGCACATTTTGTTTCGAGAAGTTCTTCCTAACGTGTTGCCAACTTTGATCGTCGAATTCACAGTGCGGCTTGGATATGCGATTTTCGCCGTCGCGACCCTTTCATTCTTGGGCGCGGGTCTTGAAGCCGGCTCACCTGACTGGGGAACACAAGTTGCCGATACTTGGTCTTTGATTTTCTCCGAGATCTGGTGGCCTACTTTGTTTCCTTCGCTAGCGATCGCTTCAATTGCAGTCAGCATCAACTTAATCTCAGATGCATTGCTTGAGGTCTTTGAGTTATGAGCACTACTAACATTCCGACGCTTGAACTGCATGATCTTGAAGTTTCATACACAGTTCGCGGTATTGATCGTCAAGTTTTGCGTGACATCTCATTTTCGATCGCTCCTGGTGAGGCATATGGGCTTGTGGGTGAGTCTGGTTGCGGAAAGTCGACGGTGGCTTTCGCCGCAATGCGATACTTGCCTCGTAACGGCAAGATAACTGGCGGTGAGATTTTTTTTGAGGGCAAAAGCATCGTTGAAATTGACGAAGGAGATGTTGCACAACTGCGTCGCTCGGCGATCTCAATGGTTTATCAGAACCCATCTACTGCGCTGAACCCAACCATCAGAATCGGCAAGCAAATTGCCGAGGTCTTTGAACTAAATGGTGCGTCAAAATCTGAGGCGATTGAGAGGGCACAAGCCGCACTCGTACAAGTTCAGATTTCAGACCCAGCACAAGTGATGCGCCGTTACGCACACCAATTGTCAGGTGGCATGGCTCAGCGCGTAGTAATTGCGATGGCGTTGGCGTCTAATCCGCGACTTTTGGTGATGGATGAACCAACGACTGGTCTTGATGCCACCGTTGAGGCTGAAGTTCTTGATTTGGTACGTGAGTTGCGTCGCGACACAGGTACAGCGGTTTTGTTCATCAGTCATAACTTGGGTGTGATTAGAAACATGTGCGATCGTGTTGGAGTTCTTTATGCAGGCACGCTCGTTGAGCAAGGCGCAACCGCAGATTTGTTCAATAATCCAAGCCATCCGTATACGGTCGGCTTGTTGCGCTGCATTCCGCGTGGTGGTCTGCACAAGAGTACCGATCGTTTGGACACGATTCCGGGTACGCCGCCCGCACTCGGCACAAAATTTGATGGGTGCGTGTTTGCAGCGCGCTGTGCGTTGGTCGACGACAAGTGTCGAACACAGCCACCGCAGATGGTGACGATAGATGGTGCGCATGTTGCACGATGCTTTCATAGCGACAAAGCCGGTTCGCTGCCGCGGTCGGTCGAACAGATTGAATATGTGCCGGAAGCGAAAGGTCACTCGACAAAGGTTGGCGACACTCTGCTTGACATCAGTCATTTGTCGAAAGTCTTCACTCAAGACGGTCATCGAATTCGAGTGATCAATGATGTCTCGCTGACTTTGGGTGTTGGTGAGACCCTTGGTTTGGTTGGTGAGTCGGGTTCAGGAAAGACAACAATTGCCAAACTTGTTCTAGGTTTGGTTGAACCCGAAGATGGTGGCATCATCACGCTTGATGGCAAAGGTCTGGCCAAAACTTTAAATCGTCGCGATGTGCAGGATATCGGTGGGATTCAGATCGTCTTTCAGAACCCTGATCAGGCATTGAATCGTCGCCATAGCGTGACTCGAATTGTCGGGCGAGCAGTTGAGCGTCTGCGTGGGTTTAGCGCACAGTCGTCAATCAAACGGGCCCACGAGTTATTGCTGGGCATGCGCGTGGAGGCGAGTCTGCATGGTGCGCGACCAGTGCAACTTTCGGGGGGTCTTAAGCAACGCGTGGCAATTGCCCGGGCATTCGCGGGAGCGCCGCAAATTGTCCTTTGTGATGAACCAACTTCGGCACTTGATGTTTCGGTTCAAGCGGCGATTTTGAATCTTCTAGTCGACTTGCAGAAACAAGACCAAACAAGTTTTATTTTTATTTCGCATGACCTTGGCGTGGTGCGTTACATCTCTGATCGCATCGCCGTGCTGTATTTGGGTCGCGTGGTGGAGTTCGGCACCTCACAGCGCGTATTTAATGGGCCGTTTCATCCGTACACCGAAGCGTTGTTGTCATCGGTGCCAAACATCGATGGTTCGACACGCAAGCGAATTCCGTTGACTGGTGTCGTGCCGAGCCCGAGTAAACCGCCAAGCGGCTGTGTGTTGAACCCACGTTGCCCGCGCAAGGAAGGCTCGGGTTACGAGGCACTTTGCGAAACCGAAGAACCGAACTTGACTGAGGTCGAACCCGGTCACTTCATGCGCTGCCACGTGCCGATGGCAAAACTCAAGCAACTGCAAAGTTGATTTTTAGTAGTTACGCGCGCATGCGCGAGCCCGATGGGTCGAGCACAGGTTCGACTTGCAGCGACGCGGGTCGCATTTTGCCGATGATTTCTATCTCGAAACCAGTCGTGCCTGGTTTGGCGAGTTCGGCAGGTATGTAACCCATTGCGAGCGAGACATCGCTGTAATGGGCATAGCCACCGCTGGTGATCCAGCCCACAACTTTGCCATTGTGAAACACTGGCTCGTCGCCGATGACGTCGGCGGGCCGGTCTTTGTCGACATCAACCGTGAGCATCACCAGCTTGCGCGCGGGCCCAGTTTTCATTTCGGCCTCGACTGCGGCACGACCAACGAACTCGTGGTCGAACTTCATTGCGCGTTCCATGCCTGCTTCGAGTGGCGTGTAGATCGGTCTGTACTCTCTGAACCAAGTACCGAAGTTCTTTTCGAGACGCATTGTGATCAGAGCCCTGAAGCCGAACAGTCGCATGTCGAATTCTTTGCCTGCATCCCAGATTAGATCGAACAGATAGCGCTGATATTCAGGGGCGATCCAGATTTCGTAGCCGAGGTCACCTGTATAAGTCATGCGCGACAACCAAACAGGGGCATTGCCGATGTTGACTCGGCGGAAGCTCATGAACGAAAAATCTTTTGTCGCCAAAGACGTCGCTGTTAGCTTTTGCAACAAATCGCGTGAACGCGGTCCAGCAACTGTTAGACCGACCATCGACAGCGCCAGAGTTTCGAAACGAATCTGCGAGTTCTTTGGCAGGTGTGCCAAGAACCAGCGCGGATGGTGAACTTCGGCGGCTTGAGATCCGAACAGAAAGAATTCTTCTTCGCCGATTCGAGACACAGAGAATTCGCCGACGATTTTGCCTTCGGGGTTGAGCATCGCAGTCAAGACCGTGCGACCGATTTTCGGCAAGGTATTGGTGAACAAGCCCTGCAGCCATGATGCCGAACCTTGGCCGCTGACTTTGTATTTTGCAAAGTTCGACGCTTCAGAAAAACCGACACGCTCGCGAACGGCTCGTGATTCTTCGCCGACATTTTTGAATGCGTTTGAACGATAGAAGGTGATATCTTCGTGCGGCTCTTTGCCTGCGTCTTGAAACCACAACGGATGTTCGAGACCAAAGCCAGCGCCCATGACGGCATTATGTGAAAGTAGTCGATCATAAATTGGCGTCGTATGCAACGGTCGCGCTGCGGCGAGTTCTTCATTCGGAAACGTGATGCGAAAGCGTCGCGAATAGTTTTCGCGAACCTTGGCGTTGGTGAACTCGAGAGTTGCGAAATCGCCGTAACGAGCGACGTCCATGCCCCAAATGTCGGCACCTGGGTCACCGTGCACCATCCAGTTGGCGAGCGACAGACCGACGCCACCACCTTGCGAGAGACCAGCCATTACGGCACAAGCCGACCACATGCCGGGCATGCCTTTGATTGGTCCGACCAATGGGTTGCCGTCAGGCGAAAATGTGAACGGACCATTGACGAATTTCTTGATGCCTGCGCGACCCACAGCAGGGAAGTGAGAAAAACCGCGCTCAAGTTCTGGCGCGATTCGTTCGAGGTCGTGTGGCAACAACTGAAATACAAAATCCCACGGCGTCTCTTTTGGTGACCACGGACGATTGTTTTGTTCGTATGTACCGAGCAAGATGCTCTGGCCCTCTTGGCGAGCATAAATCTCGCCGGCGAAGTCGATCATGTGTGGCAATTCGTGGCCATTGACACGGTTGAACTCGATGACTTCTTCCATCGGTTCGGTCATCAAATAGTGGTGCTCCATCGCCAACACCGGCAGTTCGATACCGCACATCCGGCCAACTTCGCGAGCCCACAAACCGCCGGCGTTGACAACATGTTCGGCGTGAATCGTGTGGTCTTTGTCGGTTATGACATCCCATGTGCCGTCAGGTCGGTGGTTGAGGCCAGTGACCCAAGTGTTGGTGTAAACCTCGGCGCCACGATTTTTTGCGCAGATCGCATAAGCGTGCGTGACGCCGTAAGGGTCGACGCTGCCTTCGTCTTCGTCATATAGCGCACCAACGAAATATTTTTCTTCAAGAAGAGGGTTCAAAACTTTTGCTTCTTTAATTGAAATGATTTCCATTTTCATGCCCAAGTATCGGCCACGGGCATGGGCCATCTTTAGCCAGTCGAGGCGCTCTGGTGTGTCAGCCAACTGAATGCCACCAGGCAAATGAATGCCACAGTTTTGACCTGATTCTTTTTCTATTTCTTTGTATAGATTGACGGTGTATTGCTGCAAACGGGCCACATTCGGGTCACCGTTGAGCGTGTGCATACCGCCAGCAGCGTGCCATGTTGAACCAGCAGTCAATTCTTTGCGCTCGACCAATACGACATCGGTCCAGCCTGCTTTTGTGAGGTGATATAGCACCGAGGCGCCGACCACGCCGCCTCCGATGACCACAACTCTTGCTGAAGATTTCATTAGCAATACCTTTCGTGATTATTAATAATCTGTGGCAACGCCACCTTCGGCTAGACGTCTCGCCCTGAATTCTTCGAGTTCTTCTAGTGCGGTTGAATTTATGGCTGGGGCTTGATACGAGTCCAACCATTTGTGTGCAAGTTCGGTTGTCTTTGAAACTGCGGTTGGGCTGCCGCCCTCTTGCCAACTTTCGTAGTTGCGCCAGTCAGAAATCATCGGCTTATAAAATGCATCACGAAAACGATCTTGGGTGTGTTGCACGCCGAAATAGTGACCACCTGGGCCGACTTCGCCGATTGCATCGTGCGCCAGTGTCGCCGTATCGACGACAATCGGCTCGAGATAAGCAGCCACCATGCCGAGCAGATCGGCATCCAGTACGAATTTTTCAAGCGACGAATGCAAGCCGCCTTCCATCCATCCCGCACCGTGCATCAAAAAGTTCACGCCACCTTGAATTGCACCCCATAGCGAGAACACGCTTTCGTACGCAGCCTGGGCATCAAGTGCATTGGCCGCGCAAACGTTGCTCGAGCGATAGGGCACTTTGTAACGACGGGCGAGTTGACCGCCAGCCATAGCGGTGCGCATGTATTCGGGTGTGCCAAATGCGGGTGCGCCCGATTGCATGTCGACGTTGCTGGTGAAACCGCCGTAGGCAACCGGTGCGCCAGGTCGCACTAATTGCGTGAACGTCATGCCGGCAAGTGCCTCGGCATTTTGTTGCGAGAGCGCGCCCGCCAACGTGATCGGGGCCATTGCCCCAGCCAGTGTGAACGGCGTCATCACGATCAACTGATTGCGCGAAGAGAACTCCATGATGCCCTGAAGCATCGGTGTGTCAAGTCGTAGTGGGGATGATGAATTGATCACACTAAAAACTGAGGGTTCAGTTTCTAAAGTCTCGTTGGATACTTGGCGCGCGATTCGCGTCATTTCGAGAACGTCTCGGTTGCGTTGGCGGCCGAGACTGTAGCAATGCAAAATTTTGTCGGTCATTGTCAGCGCATCAAATGATGTTTCAATGTGGCGGATTGAAGCATGCAGATCAATCGGCTCAACGGGGTAGCCACCGAGAAAGTGAATCACGTTGAAAACTTGAGTCAGCTTCAACAAGTCTTGATAATCTTTTCGCGTTCCAGGGTGGCGTATGCCGTCGAAGCCAATGAAGTTCGGGGTGCTGCCGACCGAACCAAAAGCCATCCAATTGCCGCCAATATTGAGCGTGTGTGCAGGGTTTCGTGAGTGCAATTTGAACTCACTTGGACAAGTTTTGATCGTTTCTAAAACCATTTCAGGGTCAAAGCGCACCCGCATATCGGTTATTTTGGCTCCTGCTTTTTGCAATAAGTTTCGTGCGTCAGGGTCGAGAAAGTCCATGCCGTAGTCAGAAAGAATTCGCAAACTCGCCAGGTGAATCGATTCAAGTTCGTCGTCGCTGAGCACCTTTGTCGGCTCATAACGCATGCGGGGCTGCTTGAACGGTCTCTGTTCTGGAAGCTTGAGTTCGCTACCAACCGTGCGAGCACGACCGCGACGACGGTTGGGCTCTGAACTCTCGGTAGTCACGAGATAAGACTCTAGTTTTCTTGGGTCAGAATGCGGACATTTTGCTGGTATTTGACGTCGTTTGACCAGTTCACTTATTTTGGCGGCGACGAATTTCTGCCGAGATGGCAGGCACTACAACATGAAGATCGCCGATGACGGCGTAGCCCGCTTTGGTGACAATGTTCGCTTGTGCGTCGGTGTTGATTGCCAAAATATTTTTTGACGCCATAGCACCAACCCAGTGTTGAATTGCGCCTGAAATGCCACAGGCGATATAAATGTCTGGGGCGATTCGGGTGCCGGTTTGGCCGACTTGGTCGGTGTGATTACGCCAACCGTTGTTGGTGACAGCACGTGAGCACCCCACGACGCCATTCAAGAGACCAGCAAGTTCTTCAAGCGGGGCGAATGCTTCGGCCGAACCAACACCGCGACCGCCACTGACGACGACCGGCGAAGTCGCCAGTGTGACACCGGCGACGCGCTCGACACGATCTTGCACAAAACTTTGGCTCACGCTTTCGTCGAGTTGAACATCAATCACCGAGATTGTTGCGGGCGATGTTGCAAGTTCTTCTTGTGGTTCAACAACATGGTTGGCCAGTGTTACAAGTTTGATGGATGCGTCAATTCGTGATTCTTCCATCAGCGAACCACCCCAGCGGGAACGCACAACATCAAGTGGCTGTGACCCGTCGAAATTTTTGTCGAACTCCAAACAATTCATTGCCGCTGGCAGATCCAAACGCGCGGCCGCTTGCGCGATAATCTCATGACCGCGTTCGGTGCCGGTGCCGATGACAACGCTTGGTGATATTTTGCGAACAACCTGAGCGACTGATTCGCCCCAAGCTTCAGGGCCAAAGTCGGTGAGCATCGTGTTGTGAGCCTGGTGCACAGTCGTTGCGCCAAAGTTTGCGACAGTTTCGCTGAGGCGATCGGCATTAGCGCCAATTGTGAGAGCTTCGAATTTCGTGTTCATCTGTTTGGCAAGATTTCGTGCGGCGGTGAGCACACCGAGCGACGCACTGGTGATGTTTCCGCGATCATGCTCGACAACTGCAAGCACGGTCATTTGAACACGCCCAGTTCTTCGAGCAGATCAACCACGGCAGATGCCGCATCTGGGCCGTTGCCAAGAATCACGGTGTTGCTGGCACGTTCAGGTGGACGACGCAGTGTGATGAGTTTTAAACCCCCGTTTTCGCCCGAAGCCTCTGATCTGTCGACCGCAACTTTTTTGGATGCAAGACGACCCTTCATGGTCGGATAGCGCGGCAGATTGATGCCTTCTTTTATGCCGACGCACGCTGGCATCTTTAACCTATAAATCTCGACACCTGCATCACTCTCGCGACGTATGACGGCGACACCGTTATCGATCTCGAGGCCTTTGGCACCGTTGACGATTGGTCTGCCAAGTTTTAACGCACTACGAACGCCGACCTGGTAGCCGCACGAGTCGGCTGATTCGTTGCCAAACAGCACCAAATCATATTTGCCGTTTGTTGCTTCGAGTTCGCCGATCACTTTGGCGATTGCGTGAGCAGTTTTTTGTGGATCCCAATCTGTTGCATCAATCGGCACGAGAACGGCTTTCGTTGCACCGGTGCTGACTGCAGTTCGCAGTTGTTCTTCGGCTTCTGCCGGGCCAAGTGTCAACACGGTGACATCACCGCCATGCTTCTCGATCAATTGAACTGCTTGTTCAACGGCACACTCTTCGTGTGGGCTTACGGTGAATCCCAAGAATGCAGTATCAACCTGTTGACCATCGCTGGTGATGTTGATGCGAGCGCCAGGTGCCGGCACTCGCTTGACGCAGACGAGAACGTTCATCTTGGTTGTCGTAACCGTCTAGCTCTTCATGCGTGCATCAGTTGGGTCGAACAATGGTTGACTGCCAACTCGTGCAACGCGAACTGGATAGAGCTCGTTCATGTACATCACGCGAAGTTCGTTGCCTTCGACCGCGTGTTCCGGCGTCAAGTAGGCGAGCATCAGATATTTGCCAAGTGATGGTGCCGCACCTGCTGTTGTTACGCGCGAGACACGTCCCTTGGCGTCGACGATTCGCTCGCCGGTCTTTGTCAAGATCGGCTCGTTGCCGCCCGTTGGGTAGCGCTTGATGCCGGCCTTGCTTGTGTTGTCGATCATTTCGAGCGTGCACATGATTGCGCACGGTTTTCCCTCGCGTGCTTTAAGGTATTCAGCTTTGCCGATGAAATCAGCCGACTTTACTTTCGCGCGATTGAGGCCAGCCTCGACCGGGTTGTATTCGCTTTCAAGTTCGGCACCCATAAGGCGGTAACCCTTTTCGATGCGACCGGTTACGGCATAGACGCCCATGCCAACTGGGATGATGCCGAACTCTTCGCCGGCCTTGGCGATCGAGTCCCACATGCGCAGGCCGTGCTCCATTTTTGTGTAGACCTCCCAGCCATTTTCTCCGACATATGAAATGCGGAACATCGTTGCAGGTACGCCGTCTATCAGCACATCACGAACCGACCCGTAAGGGAAGTTTTTTTGCGAAACATCGAACGGAACAAGTTTGCCTTCGGCGTTGATATTTTGCGTTGCCTTAGCCATCGTCTTTTCTGCGTTCGGACCCCAAACACCGATCGTGCAAAGCGCACTTGACATGTCGGTGAATGTGACTGAACCGTCTTGTGGCATGTGGCGCTTGAACCAATAGTTGTCGCGACCGCCGTCAAATGCGCCCGTGATGACCCTGAAGTGGTCGGCAGCAAGACGCATGATCGTCAGATCGCCGCGGAAACCGCCACCTGGCGTCAACAACGGTGTGTAAACCGAGCGACCCACCGGCACGTCGACATTGTTGACGCACATGTACTGCAAGAATTTCATCGCGCCCGGGCCCGTGAAGTCGAACTCGTTGAATGCAGTGAGGTCGACCATGCCGACCGACTCGCGCATTTGCAAGTGCTCGGCGTTTGAGATTGGCGACCACCAGCGCGCGTCCCACTCATGTGGTCGTGGCTCGCACGCGCCTTTGAATTTCTTGACCAATTTTTCATTTGAAGCAAACCACTGTGGTCGCTCCCATCCGCGCGCATCAAAAAACGTTGCACCTGCTGCTTCTTCACGCGCATAAAACGGGCTGCGACGCATGTTGCGCTGCGTTGCCCACTGTTCGCGAGGGTGAACGATGCCGTAGGTTTTGTTGAAGTGCTCATCGCATCGCGCATAAATGTGATGCTCTGTTTTTTCGTGAGGGTAGAAACGCGAAATGTCCGACGAGTGTGGGTCGCACAAATGTGGGTAGCCGTAAGTCATCCATTCAGCCACAAGTTGGGCAATGCCCGGGCCTTCTTTGATCCACACGGCTGCTGCCGACCAGAGATTTTTTACTTCGACCGTTTCACCGAGCACTGGCATCGCATCGGGCGTGAGCGAGAGCAGACCATTGATTGCATATTTGATTTCGGCATCGCCTAGCATCTCCATCAATTCGATTGCTTGCTCCATTTGTGGATCAAAGTCGTCTTGGGTGAGTGGCAACTCGGTTGGCGACAGTGCCGAGGCTTCATTCGATGGAATGTCGTTCGGGTGCATGAAAATTGCGCGGTGAGCGTAACTGCCGACTTCCATCGAGCCTGCAGTTTGACGCTCGTAACAGAAGGTGTCCATGTCGCGCACGATCGGGTAGGCGACTTCGGCATTAGTTTTTTGCAGAATATCAATCGGCCCAACGTCGGCCATTTGATGAACAGCCGGAGTCAACGGAATGTTTGCACCGGCCAT
>SYNW01000084.1 GCA_005805045.1 Actinomycetota bacterium | reverse complement strand
GGGGCTGCTGCCGTTACGCCGAACTTCTCTTCGAATGCCGAGAGAAGATCTTTGAGCTCAAGAACCGTGAGTTCGGAGATTCCGTCAAGAATCTGATCTTTTGTTAGTGCCATTTTGTTTCTCCTTTTATTTTGTTGATTAATTAGTTTGATTTATTGTTTATGCCGCTTCACGCTGTTCAACGAGTGCCTTGAGGGCATATGCGGTCTTGCGCGGCAACGCTGCGAACATGTTTGCCGTCTTGGTGAGTGGTGCTTGCAACAAGCCAGCAAATTGAGCAAGCATGACTTCGCGCGGTGGAAGTTCGGCAAGTGCCTTGAGTTCTTTCGCGCTGACTGCTTTTCCGGCTACAACGCCGCCCATCAATACCAGAAGTGGATTCTCTTTGGCGTGAGCCTTGAGAACCTTGGCCACAGCCGAAGCATCGCCGTCAACGAATGTGATCGCAGCCGGACCCTTCAAGAATTGTTCGAGTTCGCCGTAGCCAGATTCACGAGCAGCAAAACGAGCCAATGTATTTTTGTAAACCTTGTATTCGGCACCGTGCGGGCGAAGTGCGCGGCGCAAAGTTGCCAATGAACCCACGGTCATACCGCGAAACTCAGTGATGATCGCAGCGTTTGACTTGGCAAGCTTTTCGCTCACCTCTTTGACTACTGCGATTTTTTCTGCGCTTGCATTTGCCATGGATTTTTAACTTTCTGGTTTGGCAATGCTCGGGTGCTCAACGCAGTGCGGAACAACCCGGCGCGAAAACTCGCGACCAGATTCATTCACCTCGTCTGGCGAACCATTGCTAGTTCATTATCTGAAACTAATCTTTCAGACCAAATTTCTGCGGTGGGCAACCTTCACATTGCTGTGATTGCTGCTTATCAACTTCTAACGACTTGTCACGATATCGGGAGTTTTTCGTCCTCACACCCACCTAACAACGTCTAGGCCAACCACCATTTGTTGGTTCGAAGAAACTGTGAACCGAGGTGCGGTCGGCCGTTCAAAAACCGACTTTTGTGATCTGGAAAGAACCTGTCGTATATATGCCAGAACTGCGCCTGCAATTCAAGATCTTCGGCCCTATCAACCCATTGAGATTTGCCACGTTGCCAGCCTTCTAGTGACGCCTCCAAGATTTCGGTCGGTGTGTTGCGCACGAACTGCAGCCCGCGATCAATTACCTTGTGATACCAGTCCAAATTGCGAATTTCAGCAAACTGCAACGACTCTGAAAGTGTCAAGTTTTTGCCAGACGCCGTCTCGGCAAAGCGCTGCAAGATAAACACATCGGACGAATAAAACAACCTGGACGCTTGGTCAATCGGTCCCTGGTTCGTGATTACACGTGGCCTTCCACTCATCGCGGCGACGTGGTCCAAACCCGAAGTGGTTGAAATGCACATTGCACACTCGCTCGCAAGGTAGATATCTGCAGCCTCGGTTCGCTTGCCTGAACACGCATAGTCAATGACTAATGGCGAGACAGATACAAGCTCCCGCTCAACTTTTGCTCCCGTCCGAACCACCTGCACACCCATTGATGCGAACTTTTCGGCAACCGGAAGATAGTCATCGATGTTGTGGTTGCGGTAATTCTCCTTGTCGTTTCGTAAATGATTGTTGGGTTGAGGGACATCCCCCTTATAAGCCGCGTCACGTACCATCAATGTTACGAACTCTTTTTTCGGGTCAATGCCAATTTGTCCCAAATATTCACTCGATAAATCGCGGTCGCTTTGAGACAATCTAAACTTCTCACTTGTACCTTCAAGTGGAGTAATTCGAATTTCTGATTCGATCAGGTGGCTACTTGAACCAGGTAATCTTTCAGACCAAGCGGCGACTAACTCAATAAATCGTGATCTGTGGATCTTGATTTGTGAACTAATCAGACCCAACAAATATTCACTGCTGATTTTCACCTCAGGTTTCAGGTACCAAAAATCAAACCGTCGCGATCTGTTCAGCGGCTCTTTGATTCGCAGATAGTTTTGTGACACAACAGTCATTGCCCCGAGATCGTCAGCCGGAAAGTTCCTGAATCGGATCGTTACCACTGGTCTGAGGATGCGCACGCAGACTGCCACCAATAGTGCTGGCAGGGCCAGTGCTATTTCCTTGGGCGAATACTTCATCAATCGACTAACAGACTTGTCAGACAACTTGTAACACCCGAATTAGGAGGGCAAATTTCTACTCGCCAGCAACGAGTGCCGGGTCAATCTTTACGCCTGGGCCCATGGTCGAAGACACCGAAACCTTCTTGATGTAGCGACCTTTGGCGGCGGCGGGCCGTGTGCGGTTGAGTTCGTCAAGCGCGGCGGCGACATTCAGTGCCAAAGCCGCAGCCTCGAAACTAACTTTGCCGACGGGAATATGCACGTTGCCATAACGGTCTGTGCGATATTCAACTTTGCCGCCCTTGAATTCAGCAACTGCACGAGCGACATCTGTCGTCACCGTGCCAGTTTTTGGGTTAGGCATCAAACCGCGTGGTCCAAGTGCGCGACCCAACTTACCGACCAACGGCATCATGTCGGGCGTAGCAATCGCGATGTCAAAATCCATTTTGCCTTTTTCTATCTCGGCGGCAAGATCGTCGCTGCCAACGATCTCGGCACCCGCGTCACGAGCCTGCTTGGCTGCTTCGCCCGCCGCAAAAACGGCGATTCGCACCGATTTGCCGGTACCTGATGGCATCGAAATTGTTCCACGCACGCTCTGCTCTGTCTTACGTGGATCAACACCAAGGCGCACCGCGAGTTCAACAGTTTCGTCGAATTTCGCCTTTGCCATTGACTTAACTTTGGCTACTGCATCAGCTGGTGTATGCAATGTCTCTCGGTCGTAAGAAGCAATCGCATTGCGATAGTTCTTGCCGTGATTTTTGTCTTGATTCTTATCTTGTTTGGTTTTATTCTGTGGCATTTCGCCTCCCTCGTTGTTGACCAGTCCGGATGAGGTTCTTCCGAATCAGGCTAATTATTTATCGCTTATCTAATAGTTGTTTCACCCGACGACAGTCAGACCCATTGAACGGGCCGTACCGCGGACTTGTTGTTTGGCAGCCTCAAGATCGTTGGCATTTAAGTCAGGCATCTTGATTTTGGCTACTTCTTCAACATCTTTTTCAGTCACTGAACCGACAATTTCTTTGCCTGGGTTACTTGATGCTTTTTCTAGACCTGCTTTTTGACGCAGCAAGACTGGTGTCGGCGGTGTCTTAAGAATGAACGAAAACGAACGATCTTCGAAAATCGTGATCTCAACAGGCACAACCGTGCCACTTTGCGACTCGGTTGCGGCGTTGTATTGCTTGACAAAGTCCATGATCTGAATTCCGTGTGGTCCGAGTGCGGTGCCAACTGGTGGCGCCGGTGTTGCCTTGCCCGCAGGAATTTGAATCTTGACGACTGCTTTGATCTCTTTTTTTGCCATGACGTATCTTTCTTTTAAGTTTCTATTTAAAGTTTTGCGACTTGACTGAAATCCATTTCGACGAGGGTTTCTCGACCGAAAATGTTGACGAGCACCTTCAACTTCATGTGATCGGCATTAATTTCTGCAACCTGGCCAGAGAAGTCTGCGAACGGACCTTCTTTGACGCGCACACCTTCGCCAACCTCGTAGTCGAGTTTTGGTGCCTTTCGCTTCGGCGCTTCTTTGCCGTCGCCTTTGGCTGACAAGAAAGTTGCGACCTCTTTGCGTGACAACGGTGCCGGGGTCTTGCCTTTTTGGCTTTGACCCACGAAACCAGTGACACCTGGTGTGTTGCGAATACAAAACCAAGTTTCGTCGTCCATCTCGCAACGCACGAGCAAATATCCGGGGAAAACTTTTTTCTGAACCGTCTGCTTGCGACCCTGCTTGAACTCGACGACGTCTTCCATCGGGATGACGATCTCGTAAATGCGATCGGTCAGGTTGTATGAAGCGATACGCGCCTTGAGGTTGGCGTCAACTTTTTTCTCGTAGCCCGACTGCGAGTGCACGACATACCATTTGCCGGGGCGCAACCATGGGCGGTCGACTTCCTCGTCTTGACCCTCGGCGTTCTCGGTGAGATCAAAAGTTGCATCCACGACAGCCGACTCAGCAGTCGTCTCGTCTTGGGCAAGTTGAGTTGTTGTGGTGTCGTCAGTCATTTAATAGGTGCCTAATCTTTATAAAGCCAGCCTGAAAGTATGCCAAATGCAGAGTCCAATCCCCCCACGAAGGCGGTGACAATTACGACGGTGACCAGCACGATTATCGAATAACGGCGTACTTCGGGCCATTTTGGCCAGGCAACCTTGCGCATTTCATCGCGAACTTCGCGGATGTATTGAAATGGTCCGACCCGTTCTTTGGCAACTTGGGCGGCAACCGTCGGCCGAGCCTGGCGAATTGGTGCGCCTTGCTCGTTAACCTCGCCCATTTTTTGCATGGCGCGCTTTTGTTGACGATTGAGATCCATTGACATATCGGCTCTTCAGCCTATCGGTCACACACGCCTGCTTTGCAGGGCAGGAGGGATTTGAACCCCCGACCATCGGTTTTGGAGACCGGCGCTCTACCAACTGAGCTACTGCCCTAAATTCAATCACTTACGCTAATCACGATAGTGCTCAACGGCACGATTCACTTTAGGTCACCTGCAATTTCTACCGAATCTTCGCAACTACCGAGTGCAACAAAATACCACCTTGACCATCAGGGGAATCTTTGTCGGCGACTGCGGTTTATCGTAGATCGATGTGACTCGGTTTGTTATTTGCCGCTAATTGCGTCACTGCAAAGCCACTGCATAATCATGTGGCCGATAATCAGTTGTAAATCTTCTGCGATCTGCATGTCGTTAATCGCGAAATGCAACGGATGCTTGGCGATCTCCTTGCACTTACCACCCGAAAAGCCGAGAATCGCAAAAGTTTCCATGCCTAGTTTGTTGCCCATCTCAAGAGCGCGCACAACATTTGGTGAATTACCACTACCCGAAAACACGACAAGCACATCGCCCGCATTCGCTTTGACGCGTAATTGTTCAGCGTAAATCTCTTCGTAGCCAATGTCATTGGCTAGACAAGTCAAAACCGCGGCGTTTGCCGCGAGTGACTCGATGCGCAGACCGATGCCACGAGTCAGACCCGCACCGTACAAAAAGTCATTGGCCAAATGAATCGCGTTGCCCGCGCTACCACCGTTTCCGCAAAGATAGATAGTTTTCTTGTTATCCCATGCGGCCTTGAACGCCTGTGCAAGTTGCGGCACCTGCTTAATCGCCGGCAACGCCAAGGCTGCAGACAATTTCGCTGAGTATTCAGTTATGTGTTGTTGCATCAAATCCAATCCAT
>SYNW01000083.1 GCA_005805045.1 Actinomycetota bacterium | reverse complement strand
GGTGCGTTCACCGCGCACAACTTGCCAGAAGGTTGCGAACCCAACCTTGAAGCCCAAGTTTCATATGACCCACCAAACTTTTCGTGGCCATTTGGCACGCACATGTGCGTCGTCGAAGTCGACACCGAAACAGGCGCGGTGAAAATTTTGAAATATATTGCGGTAGACGACTGCGGTAATCAAATCAATCCGTTGATTGTCGAAGGTCAAGTACACGGTGGCGTGGTGCAAGGCATCGCCCAGGCATTGTTTGAAGAAGCCGTCTACGACAGCGACGGCAATTTGAAGACGTCCACGCTCGCTGAATATTTGGTGCCAGCGGCAAGCGATGTGCCAGCGATTACGACTGGTCACACGGTTACGCCGTCACCAACGAATCAACTCGGTGTCAAAGGCATCGGTGAAGCAGGCACAATCGGTGCGGCCCCAACAGTCATGACTGCGATCATCGATGCGCTCTCAAGTCTGGGTGTCACGTCGATGGCGATGCCTGCGTCGCCGCAAACGGTGTGGAAAACAATTCAAGAAGCAACTCGTGGAGGTAAAAAATGATTCCTGCAGCATTTGATTACAAGCGGGCATCGTCGAGTGCCGAAGCAATCTCACTTGTCAGTCAATATGGCAGTGACGCAAAGTTTCTTGCAGGCGGTCACAGTTTGTTGCCACTGATGAAGTTGCGTCTCGCGCAACCAGCGATGCTGATCGATATCGGTCGTGTCAAAGATTTGTCGTACGTCAAAGATGCGGGCAACCACATCGCAATCGGTGCGTTGACACGCCACATGGATGTCGAGACTTCGAAAGTTCTGCATGAGCACGCACCGTTGCTTGCACATGCGGCCAGTCATGTTGGCGATGCACAAGTTCGCCACCGCGGCACGATCGGTGGTTCAATCGCACACGCCGACCCAGCCAGCGATCTGCCAGCAACAACGCTTGCACTCGGCGCAACATATGTTGTGCAAGGACCAAAGGGACAACGCGAAATCGCCGCGGCGAACTTTTACAAAGGCTTTCTTGAAAGCGATTTGGCTGCCGACGAAATGTTGATCGAAATTCGCGTGCCAAAAATGCAAGGTGCCGGCTGGAGCTTTCAAAAGTTCAACCGTCGCGCGCAAGATTGGGCAATTGTTGGCGTGGCTGCATGGCGTCGCAAAGGCGAAGCGGGTGTTGCTCTCGTAAATATGGGCTCGACACCAATTTTGGCAACAAGCGTTGCTGGTGCGATCGCCAAAGGCGCTTCAATAAGCGATGCGGCGGCGATGGCATCTAACGAGGCCGACCCGCAAAGCGACCTGAATGCTTCGACGGAGTATCGCAAGCATTTGGCCAGCGTCTTGGTGCGCCGAGCGCTCGAAGCCGCGTCGAAATAGAACGAACTATCTCGCCACTTCGTGGCGTGATTTAGAAATTTATTTGCGCGGCTGAACGCGTTGCAATATATGGCTTGAAGTATTTGGCTCGAATCTCGTTGTGCAATGGGTTTTCGTCATACACGCGCCAGCCTGCGACATCATCAAAAGTTGCCACGATCAAATAGTCGGCATTTGTCGGCGCCGAAACACCCAGATCAGGGCCACAGTGATAACTGCGCACAGTTTCAATCTTCTTGACCATGTCGTGCAGAACTTTCGTAACTGTCTCGTGATAGTTGACCGGCACTTGATCGTTCCAAGTTATTGCCACGACATGTTGCAACATCAGATCAAACCTGTATAAGCCCCACCGTCAACTTGCAAATTAACCCCGGTAATAAATTTCGCTGACTCGCTGCACAAAAATGCAACAACACTGCCGAAATCTTTTGGGTCACCAACAAAGCCCGCCGGTATGTCGAGCGCCTTGGCGTCTGGTGTCGCGCCGTACAACTGTCTGATGCGATCGGTGTCGTGGGTGCCAGGTTGCACCGTGTTCACGGTCACGCCATCGCCTGCAACTTCACGCGAAACTGTTTTCAGAAAACCAGTAAGACCAGCACGTGCCGTGTTCGACAAAATTAAATTTGCAATCGGCTGACGTGCCGCGATCGAAGTTATAGCTACGACTCTGCCCCATTTGTGACTTTGCATTTGCGGTACAACAAGTTTTGTCATCGCAATCATCGACAACAAACCGCTAGCAAATGCCTTGTCGTAACTTCCAACACTGGTGCTAGCAAAAGTGCCAGCAGGTGGACCACCACTGTTCAAAATCAAAATGTCGATACTTCCAAGAATTTTTGTGGCTTGCTCAACGAAACTCTCCCCGCCCGCAACCGAAGAAACATCGCAAGAAATGCCGACAGATGAGTTACCTATCTTCGTTGCAGCATCGGTGGCACGTTTTTGGTCACGACCACACACGACAACTCGCACGCCGTCGTTGGCTAAAGCCTGCGCGGTGGCAAACCCCAGACCCGCAGAACCCCCTGCCACCGCTGCGGTGCGTCCAGACAGCCCAAGATCCATAGGTCTTCAGATTAGGACGCTAGATAGCCCAGACATAACCCTGCCGGTCTTATAATTAGCCCTGTTAGGTGGTGAGACCCAATGGGCCGATCGGCAATTCCGCCGCGGTCGAGTGAGCGTTACCTTGATGCGATAGCCGACGCGGAGACGTTTCCGTATTGGCTAGACGATGTTGACGAGCCCGACTCG
>SYNW01000082.1 GCA_005805045.1 Actinomycetota bacterium | reverse complement strand
GTGCGCGAACAAATGGAAACCGTAAATGGCTTCGATCCTGCAGTGTGGTCGCAGATGGGTTCGCAAATGGGTCTGATGGGCATTCACATTCCTGAAGAGTTCGGTGGCATGGGCTTTAGTTACATCGAGTTGGGTGTCGTACTCGAAGAGATGGGTCGCTCGTTGCTTTGTGCGCCATTTTTCTCGACGGTCGTTTTGGCTGCAAACACTTTGATGCAATCTGGTGACGAAGCAGCGAAGAAGAAATATCTTCCAGGCATCGCCAGTGGCGAATCAACTGCAACGCTCGCATCGGTTGAGCCATCAGGCAAGTGGGATGAATCGGGCGTCACGATGCAAGCCAAAGGCTCGGGTTCAAGTTTTACCTTGACCGGCACAAAGATGTTCGTGCTTGACGGACACACCGCGTCGTTGATAATCGTTTCGGCACGCACCGCCAAAGGTGTCTCGTTGTTCGCAGTCGACGGCAATGCCAAGGGCCTTACACGCACCGCGCTGTCGACAATGGATCAAACCCGCAAGCAGGCAAAACTTGAATTCACCGATGTGTCGGCAACTTTGATCGGCGCCGAAGGCAAAGGTTGGGAAGTTCTCTCTCGCGTCAACGACTTGATCGTCGTCGCACTTGCAGCCGAGCAAGTTGGCGGCGCGCAAAAAGTTCTCGACATGGCCGTTGAATACGCAAAAGTGCGCGTGCAGTTCGGTCGGCCGATTGGTTCATTCCAGGCGATCAAGCACAAGTGTGCCGACATGTTGCTCGAGGTCGAGTCAGCGAAGTCAGCGGCTTACTACGGCATGTGGTGCGCCGCCGAAATGAACGACGAGTTGCCATCGGTGGCATCGTTGTCCAAGGCATATTGTTCTGAGGCCTACTTTCACGCCGCAGCCGAGAATATTCAGATTCACGGTGGCATCGGCTTCACCTGGGAGCACCCAGCACATCTTTATTTCAAGCGCGCCAAGTCGAGCGAGTTGCTGTTTGGAGATCCGACTTACCATCGCGAACTTCTTGCGCAACGCATCGGCATCTAAAAGTTTTCGCGCCGCATGTCTGCGGTACTAATCATCGCAATCGTTATTGCGTCGGCACTAGTTTTTGCCATTGCTGCCGTGATTATTGGCCGTGAGGCCCGCCGCCTCGATAGTGTCGCACCTCGCGCGGTTTATGAACTGGAGCAGGCCACTCAGTTCGTGGCCGATCACTTGCCGAGCGATACTCAGGCCCGTTTGACTTATTTTGAACTTCGAAAATTACTCGTGTTTCACATGCGTTGGTTACACGAGAAAGGTTTGCAACCAGTTGGCGTCGTCGACCTACGGCAAGACATCGTCGATGAAGTTGTGATTGACGAGCAGACTCTCACGGCCTATTTGTTAGATGCCGCGGAAAAGAACAACATCGAAATTCTTGAGGATGTTGACGCCGTATATGTCGTCAAATCGCATCTTGAATATTTCGGCGCGATCGGCGCAATCGGGCCGCAGTCAAACGACTAGGCGATTGTCGGCAAAAAACTCAGCGCTTCGTCGAGCGACTGTTTCGAAGTCGAGTCCGTCTTCCAAATATTTGCATAGCGCTGCAGGTTCGGGTTGAAATACGGATCATCATCCAACACTGAGCCCCACCTCGCGCCGAGTTTGGCGACTTCGGCCTCAACTCGTTTCGCCACGCGAGTCTTTGACTCAAAATGAAACAAGTGGGCGTGCGGCGTGAACACCGCTCGATATCCCGCAAGTTGCACCTTCAAACAAAAATCGACGTCGTTCCAGTTGCCCGGGAACTCCATGCACAACCCGCCGACGCGTTCGAACACATCGCGACGAATCAAGGCACATGCGGCGATCAAACTCGAAACCTCGCGTTGCACGCGCAACAAGTTTTGCGGCCCGGCCGTCTCGGGGTTGCGTGCTCGATAGAGGTCGGTCGGGTCGGGGCTAAAAATATGACCAGCGCTCTGAATCGTCGAATCTTCGAACAACAACATCGGGCCGACCACGCCGACAGTTGGGTCGTTGAACATTGCGACCATCACTTCAAGAGCCTCAGCGGTGATTATCTCGGTGTCATCATTGAGCAGCAAGATCAGATCAGACTCACAAGACATTGCCCCAATGTTATTTTTTTCGGCAAAGTTAAACGGTCGGTCATAGTTGATAATTCTCAGTCGCGAACCACCGATTATGTGCAGAGTGTCGAGCACAGACTGTGGCGTTGGTGCGTCGGCGACTACAACAACTTCAAAGTTCTGGTATGTCGATTTTTCGAACAGGCTGCGCACGGCCTCGACTACAAGCACGCGTTCGGAACCAAAGACCTCGGCAGAAGTGCCGCGTGTCGGCACGATTACCGCCACGCTCGGCTTTGTCGTCAGGTTGCGCTTGACTCGCACACTCGGCACGGCCGCATCGAGTTCGCAGTGCGCGTCAATTTTTTCACGCCTGCAGTGTTCAACGACGGCTTCCAGCGAAGCCGATGGGCGAGTGTTGCGGTTCTTGCCCATCGTCAAAAGTTCGGGCATCCGCACAATGTTTTTTGCGCGTTCGCCGAGTCGCAGAGCACGATCGTGCGGGTGTCGCGCAACGAGATCAGTTATGCCACCCGCACGTTCAACAATTTCGGCTCCAACAATAAGCGTTTCGCCGACGTAGCAGTGGCTGCGCAATCGCTCGGGCGACCAACCTGGTCGGCGTACGAAACACAACGGTTCTGCTTTCACGCCGGTCGGGTGAGCCGAGTCGCCATAAATTAAATCAGTTGTTGGATTTTTTCGGATAGTTTCACGCACGGCAATCAACGATTCGCGATACAGCCCATCGCCACTATCCAAAAAGATGACGTGATCGCCGGCTCTTAAATCATCGGCAGTCGCCACAACTCGCACGCGGCGAAACGACCAACGATGTTGTAAATGTTTGATCGCATCTGGCACCGCGCCGTAGACAAACCACTTGATATCTTTCGAGCCCGCGATAACCAACGATTTATGCGTTGCAACCAAGTCATCAAGGGTCGCGCCATGGGCGTCGGTGACAACGAAGAATTCACTCATACTGAAAGCTTCTTGATCAACTTGCGCAATGGTCTTGGAATATTGCGATAGACAAATCGTGCGGGCCGCATCCAGCCTGAGTGCACCCAGTTAGTTACGTGTACTTGCGATGTATTTGCCTGAAATGCATAGTCACGTACTTCGCCGTAACGCTCAATCTGGCGCTGTTGCTCGCGTGCTTGCGCGATTTTGGCGAATTCGGTGTCGTGTTCGGCCAGGACTTCCATCTTTTTCTGCACGACAACAGGGTCGAAAGTAGGCGACACCATGACTAGTTAAGGATATCTAACTAAGTCAGGCGCGGTTAGATCATCATATTTAGTGCGCCAACAACCCGTTCGCCAAGCGCAACATCGCCAGCAATTTTTATTTTTTGACGCAACTGCTCGCCAGTCGCGCGACCAGTGGCAAGTTCGATAAAGACGTTGCTGTCAAATTCGATTTCGACTGTTGGTGTGGCATCGTTCGTTTCAATAACTGCCGCACGACCGTCTTTGACTGTGATCCAGATGTTTCTTTGAACTGGCCCAGTTATCTTCACGACCGACACAGAACCTTCGGGCGCTTTTGCTCGCTTGCCAACGACCATCGGCAAGGTGCGGCACAGTCGGTCAACGCTTAGTTCTGCGCAAAGCGAACCCTGATTGCCCGGCTTGTTAATCGCCCGGCGAATATCTTGCTCGTGCACCCAACTATCCATGGCGCGAATACTCAAAAAGACTGCCATCGGTGCCTTACCGATCGGCGTGTTTGACTCGTTGGTGAAATAACTTTCTGGCGCCGAGTCAAAAAAAGACTTTCGCAGTGCAGCAATTTCTTTGAATTCACTCAGAACTTGTGCGCCAGGCAAATGTCGCCGTGAATCAACTTCGTGTTCGTTCATCTCGCCGATGGGGTTCTTGACATGCTCGAGATTGTTGGCCTTGTGTTCGGTGCCACCGAGTCCGCCGAGCGTGCGCTCGGTGCCGATGATGTGCGAAAAATTATCTTGCACCGACCAACCAGGGCACGCGGTGAGGGTTTTCCATTCGGCTTCGGTCAACGTCTCGCCGAGCGCCTGCATCGACTGCCATGTTTCAAATAAGCAACGCAGCGTCAATTTATAGTCGAGATCGTTCATGGTGCCGGTGTCTGCACTGTGCGCCACTCACGCGTTTTGAGATATGAGTCGAAAGTTTCGGCAATATTTGCCAGATCTTTCTCGGTTTTCGGTGTCTTAATTTCGTATAAGCCGTTCATCTCGCTGTAGTCGTTCACGAGTCGCCACAGTTTCATCGCATCCTCGCCGCGCGGTGGTGGCACGACGACTGGGCCAAAAATGCTTCGACCATTTTCAAAAACAATCAACGGCACACCAAATGCAGCGAACTTGTTGACCGACTCTTCGTGGTCGCTACGTACATCATCATGAGTTGTTTGATCGGCGAGCGCATCGTCCCAGGCATTTTCGGGTGCTGAAATACTGGCGAGAAGTTCGCGCGCGGTTGCTTCTTCATATGGGCGCAGGCCATCTTCATGCAATGCCTTTGCTGCGACGAGATACCAATCGTCACAGAGGTCGGCATCGATTCGACGCAACCATGCCGCGATTCGCAACGGCGTCCAGCCGTAGGCACGGTCCCGCTCCCATGGGTGCTTCTTGCCATCTTCGCGATTTATTTCTTCGAGACTAAAAAACCGCCAGTTTATTTCGAGGCCGGTTTGCGAACGCACGTCGCGAATCCAAATCGAAGTTTGATATGCCCACGGGCACATAATGTCAAAGAAGAAATCAATCTTCTGCGGCTTGCTTTTTGCACTCGCCATAGATTTCAGACTAGTCATCAAGTCAACGTCAAAAACGAGTCAACGGCTAGATTTGAATCATGCAAAGACCGACACGATTTGCCCACACGCGATATTTGGGCGACAAACGCACCCAATTCGTCTACGACATCGACTCACTTGACGAGGCAAAATATTCGGGATTGATCGAAGAAATCTGCAACAGCGAAGTCGGCATCTGTTTTGCCCCCGACACATTGCCCGAGGCGCGCAATCGCGGGTACACATTGGCAGTCGAAGGCAAGACTCGCCGACATCTCAAGCCCCACTCATAGAAACTGACCGAGCAACACAACTGTGAACGGGTCGTTTCTTTCAAGTGGCATTTCGTTAGCGCGTTATCTCGCCAAACCCTCGGGTAAAAGCGGCGCGATTCCGGGCATGTTGTTGTGTCACGGTTTTCCGGTTGCGCTCAACGACGCGCGACACTCGGCGAGCACCTTTCCCGAATTAATCGATCGCGTCGCCAACGAGTTGGGTTGGGCGGCGATGACTTTTACTTTTCGTGGCTGTGGTGACAGCGAAGGCGACTTTTCAATGCAAGGTTGGATCGACGATCTTCGCGCGGCAATCGATCATCTTGTCGAGCAGGCCACACCGAGCGGCATTTGGCTGGTCGGCACGAACACTGGGGCATCGCTGGCTTTGTGCGGGGCTGCCGATGATCCACGGATAAACGGCTGCGCATTGCTGGGCCCCCGCGCCGATTTTGACGATTGGGCTGCGCAACCTCGACGTTTCTTAGAACACGTGCGCGAAGTTGGTGCAATTCACAAACCAAAGTTTCCTGATTCATTTGACGAATGGTCGCGCGAATTGCGTCGCTTCAGACCTACAGATGCCGCGCGCAGATTTGCACCGCGTCCGTTGTTGTTGCTGCATGGCGACGATGATGAAGCCGTGCCAACCGTGGACTCAAGAGTGCTCGCCGAAGCCCACGGCTCGGCAGATTTACAGATTATTCCTGGTGCTGGTCACAGGTTGCGCCATGATCCGCGGGCTATCGCCGTGTTGTTGGGCTGGCTCGATCGTCAGCGATCGAACATGCCCAACTAATAAGTTCTCAGCGATATCCGGTTGGGTGGGTGCTGTGCCAGGTGTAAGCAGACTCGAGGATGTTGCGCAAACTTCTGGTCGCTTTCCAACCCAGAGTTCTATAGGCGAGACTCGCATCAGCAAAAACACTCACTGGGTCGCCGGCGCGTCGTGCAGCAATCGTGAACGGCACTTTTCGTTTCGTAATTTTTTCGGTCAGGTCAATCAACTGCGCAACAGAAGTGCCTTGGCCTGTGCCGATGTTGCAGACGAGCGATTTTCCGCCAATTTCAAGATACTCAAGCGCTTTCAAGTGAGCCATTGCAAGATCTTCGACATGGATGTAGTCACGAATGCACGTGCCGTCCGGTGTCGCATAGTCGTTGCCATAAATTTCAAACTTGAATGCGCCATCCAATAGAGCACGCATCACTTGAGGTATCAAGTTTTGAGATGCCGACCAGTCTTCGCCTATTTTGTTGTCACTGCTTGCACCGGCGGCGTTGAAATATCGCAAACTCACCGAATTAAGCGTCAGTGTGCCGAGGTATTTTTCAACGGCAAGTTTCGTCTCGGCATAAACACTTTCGGGCACGGTCGCCGCAGATTCGGTAACCGGCACAGATTTTGGAGTGCCATAAACGGCAGCCGAAGACGAGAAAACGAACTTATCGACCTGATTTTCAGCGAGCACCGCCAAAAGTTTCTCGGTCGAGGCAACGTTGTTGCTCCAATACATCTCGGGTTTGGTCATTGATTCGCCGACGGCTTTGTATGCCGCAAAATGAACCACACTCGAGATCTTGAAATCTTTGCAGATCTTGGCAACAAGTCTTTGATCTGCAGTGTCGCCAACAATCAATTCGGCGTCGACCACGGCTTCACGGTTTCCGCGTTCGAGCGTGTCGAGCACCACGACTTTGCGTCCTGCCGCGTGCAATGCCCGCACCGTGTGCGCGCCGATATAGCCGGCGCCACCAGTCACAAGAACGGTCACTTCTTGGCTCTGATCTTTTTGCGCGTCAGTGGGCGATCTTGTTTGTCGGTGTCGCGAGCGCGCTGCATCTGTTTGAAACCGCGCACCTTCAACAGAGTCGCCGCCGAACAAATGTCGGCGACACTTCTTGGTCGGGCATCAGAAAACACTCCCGCGTATTTCTTCCAATTTTTTGGACGCACACCAAATCGTTTGCCCAGCAGAGCGATGAAAATTTCAGATTTCTCTTGACCGTATCCGGGCAGTTGGCGCAACCGCACCATTAGTTCTTTGGCATCGTCGACGTCGCGCCAAACATTTTCTCCCTTGCCGCCATAATTTTCGGCGAGCGCAACGCACAACTGATGAATTCGCGTCGCCATCGATCTCGGAAACCGATGTATCGCCGGTTTCTCAGAGCAAATCGCGACAAACTTGTCGACATTCATCGCTGCTATGCGCTTGGCATTGAGGTGTCCAAGTCGTTTGCGAATCGTATACGGCCCGGTGAACGCCCACTCCATGGGCACTTGTTGATCGAGCAACATGCCGATCATCAGGGCAGTGCCATCGCGATTCAACAGCGCGTCGGCGCTCTCAACGCCGGTTATATAAAGTGTGCGCGTCATTGATGAAGCGCGAATGCGATTTCTGGATCAATCCCATGTCGTTTGATCGCTTCGCTCACAACCTCAGATTTTATTTCGCCTGCAGTTGACAATTCATGCAATATAGCCACCACGATATGCGGTGCGTCAATTTCAAAGTGGCGACGCAATGCCGAGCGTGTGTCGCTGCGGCCCATGCCGTCGGTGCCAAGCGGCGTAAACGAACGACTTGGCACAAATCGCGCCACCTGTTCGGGCACGATGCGCATAAAGTCGCTGACTGCCACTATTGGTCCCGTTCCGCTGTCCAGCAACTCGGTGACGAGCGGTTGACGTTGCTGCTGTTCAGGGTGCAGGCGGTTCCAGCGTTCGATTTCGATTGCTTGTTCGCGCAATGATTTGTATGAAGTCGCCGACCATAGTTCGCAACCCACCTCGTATCGCTCAAGCAATTCGGCGGCCGCCAAACTCGCGGCGGTGTGCGCCGAGCCAGAAAACAAAATTGACGCGCGATATTTGGCAGTTGGCGCTGGCTTCCACAAATAGAGACCTTGCATAATTTGTTCGGCGACGCTCTTTGTCGAATCACGCGATTCTGGCATCACTGGCATCAGGTAGTTTTCGTTGTACAGCGTCAAGTAATAAAACACGTCTTTCTGTGTGTCGCCGTACATTTCTTTGATGCCTTCGCGCACGATCGTTGCAACTTCGTATGCAAATGCCGGGTCATATGCGCGACACGCGGGCACCGTGCTGGCCAACACCAACGAGTGACCGTCTTGATGTTGCAAACCTTCTCCATGCAGGGTCGTGCGTCCGGCAGTCGCACCCAACAAGAAGCCCTTGGCTCGAGCATCGGCGGCCTGCCAAATCAAATCGCCAACTCGTTGAAAGCCGAACATCGAATAAAACGTGTAGAACGGCACCATCGGCACGCCACGGGTTGCATAACTCGTGCCAGCAGCGATGAAACTCGCAAGACTGCCGGCTTCGGTGATGCCCTCCTCAAGAATTTGACCGTCGCTCGCCTCGGCATATTTGAGCAACATGTCGTGATCGACTGGTTCATATTTTTGACCCTGCGACGCATAGATCTTCAATTCGCTAAACAGCGAGTCCATGCCGAATGTTCGCGCCTCGTCTGGAATAATCGGCACGACACGTTCGCCGAAGTCTTTGTCGCGTGCCAAGTTGCGCAATAGTCGCGTGAAGCCCATCGTCGTGCTGACACTTTGTGTCGCACTCCCGTTTTCGAATTCTTTGAACGCGTCATCGCCCGGCAAACTAATGGACTTGCGCACCGTCGTGGTGCGGCGTGGCAATGCGCCACCGAGTGCCCGGCGGCGTTCGATCATGTACTGATATTCAACACTGTCGACTGGTGGGCGATAGTAGGGCGGATCCTCGGCCTCGAGGTCGGCGTCAGAGATTTCTTCGTTCAAATGCAAACGGTCACGCAATGTCTTTAACTGTGCATCGGTCATTTTTTTGATCTGGTGCGTGGCGTTGCGACCCGCGATGTCGTCGCCGAGCGTCCAACCTTTCACGGTCTTGCACAAAATTGCCGTTGGTCGACCAGAGCCAGCGTTTTCAGTTGCTGCGCGATACGCCGCGTACAGTTTGCGATAGTCGTGACCGCCACGCGGCAGGTTTTGCAAGTCTGCGTCCGACAGGTGGCTGACCATCTCGCGCAAACGCGGGTCTGGTCCAAAAAAGTTTTCACGAATATAGTTGCCGTCTTCGATCGTGTAGCGCTGAAACTCGCCGTCAACGGTCGTGTTCATTTTGTTCAGCAGCGCACCCGATATGTCGCGCGCCAAAAGTTCGTCCCACTTCGAACCCCAAATAACTTTGATCACATTCCATCCAGCACCACGAAATGTCGCCTCGAGTTCTTGGATAATTTTTCCGTTGCCACGCACTGGTCCATCAAGACGTTGCAAGTTGCAGTTCACGACGAACACCAAGTTGTCGAGATGTTCGCGTGCAGCAAGCGAGATCGAGCCAAGTGTTTCTGGTTCGTCACATTCGCCGTCACCCAAGAACGCCCACACACGACTTGCGGATGTGTCGTCAATTTTGCGATTCATCAAATATCTGTTGAACCGCGCTTGATAAAGCGCCGTGAGTGGGCCAAGACCCATCGACACAGTCGGAAACTCCCAGAACTCGGGCATCAATCTCGGGTGCGGATAACTCGACAAGCCGCGACCCTCGCGACCGATTTCGCGCCTGAACGAATCTAGATCTTCTTCGTTGAGTCGGCGCTCCAAAAATGCGCGAGCATAAATACCCGGCGCCGCGTGTCCCTGAAAATAAACATGGTCACCAGGTGAACCGCTGTCTTTGCCC
>SYNW01000081.1 GCA_005805045.1 Actinomycetota bacterium | reverse complement strand
GACAAGCGTCTGCCAGTTCATTTCATTGGTCGTCTGCAGACGAACAAAGTAAAAATGCTCGCCGGTGTCGTAGATCTCTGGCAGAGCGTGGATCGCCAAGAGTTGATCCTCGAGATCGCCAAACGATGTGCGGGCGCGACGACCGCGCACCGGTCGATCATGGTGCAAGTTAATTCGACTAACGAGCCGGACAAGGGTGGTTGTCAACCCAACGAAGTCGAGACTTTGTTGGGTCTGGCCGTCAAGAATAATTTGGAAGTGTTGGGCCTTATGACTGTCGGGCCAACCGAAGGTCAGCCCGAACAGGCTCGTCAGAGTTTTCGTCTGGTGCGCAAACTCGCCGATCAGTTGGGTCTTGCGCAATGCAGCATGGGCATGACCAGCGATCTTGAAGTCGCGGTTGAAGAGGGGGCGACGATGATCCGTGTCGGGTCGGCGTTGTTTGGCGCTCGGGGCTGATTCACGCTGATTGACGCTGCAGCGAGCAAGATAGTCCGTATTTATTGCTGAAATCTGAACTATCCTTGCGATATGTCAATGTTCCGTCGCGCAATGGACTATCTCGGTTTGGGGCCCGATGAGGCCTATGACGATTACGACGAATCCGTCGCAGTCGAACGTGATCGGCGAATGCCAGGTCGTGGTCGTCAAAGAGATGTTTATGACGAGCCAGAAGACGATTACGACGACTATGCGGCAGATGATCGTCGCTCGGCCGGTATGCGTACGCAGCAAGCCCAACATGATTCGGGTGTGACGGTTCGACCTGCGGTGGGTCGTCGCGGTGAAGCAGTTGCTCGCCCTGTGTTGCCGGCAGCAGATCCCGTGACGATTCGTCCGACAAGTTACGAACAAGTAAAAGAGATCGCCGATCGGTTCAAAGAAGGCAACCCGGTGATCATCAATGTGCAGTCGACTGATCGAGAGACGATGCGTCGAATAATCGATTTCGCGAGTGGTGTTTGTTACGCCAATAACGGCACCATGGAGAAATTGAGCACCGGTGTTTTCATGATGAAACCGTTTGGCGCACGCATCACGCGCGGCTAGCGCAGATTGGGCACCAAAAATGACAGGTCTTCTTTGCAGTATCGTTCAAATTTTCATTTATATGATCATCGTTCGGGTCGTGTTGTCGTGGTTTCCATCCACAAGCGGGGGCGTTGTCGCCCAGGTTTCCTTCTTTGTCGGTCGGTTCACGGAGCCCGTTTTGGAATGGGTGCGTCGAATCATGCCACGTACGGGCATGCTCGACCTATCGCCATTGATCGTCCTGCTTTTCCTGCAGATTGTCGTGCAGCGCATGATCCTGAGGTGTTAGATCACTCGTGTCTTACCCGCAGGTAGAACCGCAACCAAATTTTCCGGCTGTTGAGAATCAGGTTCTTGAATATTGGAAGACCGATGAAACCTTCGCCGCGTCAATTGAGATGCGTGATGCCGGCGAAAAAGGCGACAACGAGTTCGTCTTTTATGATGGTCCACCGTTCGCCAACGGTCTACCGCACTACGGTCACTTATTGACTGGTTTCGTTAAAGACGCGGTGCCGCGATATCGCACCATGCGTGGTCATCGCGTAGAACGTCGTTTTGGTTGGGACTGCCATGGTCTACCAGCCGAGGCCGAAGCCGAACGCCAACTTGGTATCTCCGGCCGACAAGCCGTGACCGATTTTGGAATCGACAAATTCAACGAATACTGTCGCACTTCGGTCTTGCAATACACCAGCGACTGGGAACGTTATGTGACCCGTCAGGCGAGATGGGTCGACTTTGAAAACGATTACAAGACGCTCGACACCTCATATATGGAGAGCGTGATGTGGGCTTTCAAAACACTTTGGGACAAGGGCCTAATTTATGAAGGCTTCAGGGTGTTGCCTTACTCTTGGGCGCTCGAGACTCCGCTGTCAAATACCGAAACCCGAATGGATGATGCGTACAAGCAAGTGCAAGACCCGGCGTTGACCGTGGGCTTCGAACTTTCAACGGGCGAAATTATTTTGGCGTGGACGACGACCCCATGGACATTGCCGTCCAACCTGGCTCTCGCGGTCGCGCCGGACGTCTCGTATGTGGTCGTCGAACATGAAGGCCGCAAAGTGATAATCGCCAGCGAGCGCCTTGCGGCCTACGAGCGTGAGTTCGTCGAGCCAAAAATTCTTGAAACGATCTTGGGTTCGCAATTAGTTGGCCGAAGATACAAACCGCTGTTCGATTATTTTGCCGACCAACCCAACGCATTTCGGATCATTGCCGGAGATTTTGTAACTACGCAAGAGGGCACTGGCGTGGTGCATATGGCTCCAGGTTTTGGTGAAGACGACCAACGAGTGTGTCAAGAAGAGGGCATCGAATTGGTGGTTCCGGTTGATTCTCGCGGATGTTTCACGAGCGAAGTCGCGGACTTTGCAGGTCAATTGGTTTTTGACGCCAATCCCGCGATTATTCGTGTGCTCAAAGATCGCAAGGTCGTATTTCGTCATGAGACTTACGATCACGCCTATCCGCATTGTTGGCGCACCGGAAAGCCGCTCATATACAAGGCTGTCGGTTCGTGGTTCGTCAAGGTCACGGCAATTCGCGATCGCATGGTTGAGCTCAACGAGCAAGTGCGCTGGGTGCCGGATCACCTGAAACATGGAAGTTTTGGCAAGTGGCTGGAGAACGCCCGCGATTGGACGATTAGTCGCAATCGATTTTGGGGTTCGCCGATTCCCGTGTGGCGCAGTGACGATCCGAATTATCCGCGGATTGACGTGTACGGCAGCATCGAAGATCTGCGTCGCGACTTTGGCGTCGAGATTTCAGAGCTGCATCGACCGGCCATCGATAATTTGGTCCGCCCGAATCCAGATGACCCGAGTGGCAAGTCGATGATGCGTCGGGTCCCCGAAGTTTTGGATTGTTGGTTCGAGAGCGGTTCAATGCCTTTTGCTCAAGTGCATTATCCGTTCGAAAACCAGGAGTGGTTCGAGAATCACTATCCGGGTGATTTCATCGTCGAGTACATCGGTCAGACCCGTGGCTGGTTCTACACGCTGCATGTACTGGCCACCGCACTCTTTGATCGACCCGCATTTTCTAATTGCGTGAGTCACGGCATCGTGCTCGGAGAAGACGGCGCAAAGATGTCCAAGAGTTTGCGCAACTATCCCGATCCGATGAAAGTATTCGATAGCCACGGGGCAGACGCAATGCGCTGGTATCTGCTTTCTTCTTCGATCTTGCGCGGCTCAGACTTTGCGGTCACCGAAGAGGGCATGCGCGACACTGTGCGGCAGGTCATCTTGCCATTATGGAACAGTTGGTATTTTTTGTCGCTTTACGCCAACGCCGAATCTGTTTCGGGTCGTGTCGATACCTCGAGCGACAACGTTTTGGATCGCTACATCATCTCCAAGCTTTGTGGGCTAGTTGAGGAAACGACGAAAAGTTTCGACGCCTACGACTTGTTCGCCGCTTGCGCCGAAATTCGAATTTTTTTGGATGCTTTGACCAATTGGTATATTCGTCGCAGTCGAGACCGTTTCTGGAAAGGTGATGTTGCGGCGATCAACACTTTGCACACCGTTTTGCAAGTAGTCACGCGGATCACCGCGCCCGTGTTGCCGTTGATCTCTGAACAGATTTTTCGCGGGCTGACGGGCGAGCGAAGCGTGCACCTTCAATCATGGCCGACCATTGACGGCTTGCGTAAAGATGCGCAACTTGTCGCGTCAATGGATCGCGTTCGAGATGTGTGTTCGACAACTTTGTCGTTGCGCAAGGTGCATTCACTGAGGGTTCGACAACCGCTTGCGAGTTTGATCGTGGCGACCAAAGACTCGACTGCTCTCAAAAACTTCGTCGAGATCATCGCCGACGAAGTGAATGTACGGGAAATTAAGTTCTCCGATGATGTTTCTGCCTTCGCCGAATTTGAACTTCAGGTTGTGCCGAGTGTTGTTGGCCCGAGGTTGGGGGCGAACACGCAAGCCGTGATCAAGGCAGTGAAAACCGGCAATTGGGTGCGAAATGGCGATGTGATCACAGCAGGATCGTTTGATCTGCAACCAGGTGAATATCAACTGAAACTTGTGCCCAAAGCCTCTGGGGCGAGTGCAGCATTGAGCACGACGAGCGGTGTGGTCGTTCTTGACATTGATTTAACCCCAGAGCTTGAAGCCGAGGGCGCGGCGCGAGATGTGATTCGTTTGATCCAACAGCAACGCCGCGACGCGGGGTTGGATGTGTCCGACCGAATTCGTTTGCGCTTGGGGTTGCCAGCCGAACTGTGTGCACAGGTTGAAGTGCACCATGAGACGATTAAGGCTGAGACTTTGGCCAGCGAATTGGATGTTTTTGTGCTCACCGATAATCAAGCTCCGAACGCCGATTTAGATGGAGTGGCAGTGTTTGTGGCGGTAAATCCGATATCGTAACGCGGTCAAATTGATGCGTTCTAAAATCGAACCGCGTGAGAGGTAAAAATGGCATCTGCTAAGAAAAAACAGCAGGCAATGGCTAAAAAGAAACTTGCGGTGCGCAAAAAAGCAGTACTGAAAAAGAAGCTTGAACTGAAAAAGAAGCTTGAGCTGAGAAAGAAGCTTGAACTGAAAAAGAAGCTTGAACTGAAAAAGAAGCTTGAACTGAAAAAGAAGCTTGAACTGAAAAAGAAGCTTGAACTGAAAAAGAAGCTTGCTCAACTCAAAGACCTCAAGAAGCGCAAGGAGCAAGAAACGCGCAAAGCGATCGGTGACCGCAAACGTCTGCAGCGCGAAAAGCAAAAGTTGTCCCAACGCTTGGCAAAAGAGCGTGTCAAGTTGAAGGCCCAGCAACTCGCCGAGCGACTTGCACTAAGAGCGGCAAAAGAAAAAGAGCGTCTAGATTTCAAGAATGCCCGTGCGGCAGAAAAGGCGGCAAAGATTGCGGCACGCGAGGCCGCACGATTGGCAGAGATCGAAGCCAACCGTAAGCCGGTTGCCCCGCCTAAGCCACCGATCATCAAGGGTGTGATGCAAGACGGCATCACACCGACTAAAGAATTCAACATCGAGTTTTTGATGTCGCAACGAGAACTGCTAATTGCCGAGCGTCGCAACCTGTTGGGTCAGGCCGACCAACTTGAGAGCGAAGCCAATGCCATTGTCGAAAACTCAGAGATGGGTGATGTGCAATTTGACGACGAAGGTGGCGAGGGCGACACGATGGTCGTCGAGCGAGAGCGAGATCTGACGCTTTCTGCATCGGCCCGCCAAACAGTTGAGGAAATCGATGAAGCTCTCGCGCGACTTGAGACCGGTGATTATGGTTATTCATCCCGTTCTGGCATGCCGATTCCGCGTGAAAGACTTAAAGCAATTCCGTGGACGACTGAACTCGTCAAAGAGCGTGCAGGTGGCATCGGTTCCTACTAGAGCCCTTAACTCAAGTGCCAAAATTGCTATCGGGTTGGTCGTTGTCTGCGATCAGTTGAGCAAACACTGGGCTCTCAACGAACTTGCTGGCGGTCGCACGATTGATATTTTTTGGACCTTGCGTTTCAATTTGGTTTTCAACTCGGGAATGGCTTTTTCTCAAGGGCAAGGTGCAGGTCGGATAATCGGAGCATTGGCGATTGGGGTGGTCGTGTGGTTGTGGCGTAGTTTGTCCAAGACGACTTCAAAAGTTGCGCGTATTGGAACGGCCCTGTTAATTGGCGGGGCACTCGGCAATCTGGCTGATCGGCTGTTTCGAGACGAAGCATGGCTAGGTGGGGCAGTGGTCGACTTTGTTGATCTGCAATGGTTTCCGGTTTTTAACATTGCCGATTCGTCTGTAACGATCGGTGCAACTTTGTTGATTTATTCATCGATAGTCAACTCGAGATTGAAGAACAAATCGTGAATCCAGAGACTTTTGGCGCCGATGAATCTGACGCGCGCGTGATCGATGAATTTGTGCCCGCGGCTTTGGCTGGTCAACGCGTGGACCGCGTTGTTTCGCTCGTCGCCGACATTCCTCGGGCGTCAGCCGCAGCCTTGATCGACGCAGGCGCAGTAAAGGTCGACGGTGTCGCGGTCAAAGCCGGAAAATTGAAAGTGTCGGAAGGTCAGCGACTTCAAGTCGAGCTTGCTCTGCTACCCAAAAAACAGTTGCCATTGCCCGAGCCAGGCATCAACGTTGAAATTGTCTACTCAGACGACGACGTGATCGTGATCAACAAGCAAGCGGGCATCGTTGTCCACCCGGGCGCGGGCAACCCGACCGGCACACTTGTCAATGCCGTGTTGGCGAAATTTCCCGATGTAGCAACTGTCGGAGATCCGTTTCGCCCGGGTGTGGTGCACCGACTCGACGCGGGCACCACCGGTCTGATGGTGATGGCGCGAACCACCCGTGCCTATGAAGCGCTAGTTGATGCACTCTCTCGTCGAGTCGTTGTAAGAAGATATTTGGCGCTGGTTTGGGGTCATATGAGCGCGGCTTCTGGCGTGATTGATGCGCCACTTGGTCGAGATCAACGCGACCCGACGAAGATGTCGGTTCTGGCGGGCGGAAAAGTTGCCCGAACAACCTATGAAGTTCAACGGGCTTTTAATTTGCCGGTGGATTGTTCGCTTCTGGAATGTGGCTTAGAGACTGGGCGTACGCATCAGATTCGTGTGCATTTGGCAACCTTGGGGCACGGTGTTGTGGGTGACGTGATCTATGGCGGTGCGAGAAGTGTGCTTTCGTCACCAAGGCCGATGCTGCACGCAACTAGTTTGCAATTCGATCATCCAGTGACTGCCAAAGAAATGAAATTCAACGTTGCACTACCGCAAGATTTTTCTGCAGTCTTAGCCAAGTGCTCGCAAAGCACCACCTAGAAAAATTTTGTAAATCCCTTTACTTTTTGGCAGTGGGCCAGGCTGCCGCACCTTTGGAAATCGCCACGATTTCTTCGAGTGTGTATTTGGCCAAGTGCTCGCGCATATGTTCGCTCGCCAGGTTCCACACGGTCAGCAAAACACATTGACCTTCATGGTCGCAAGAGCCATCTTTGTGCGGCTCACCAAAATCGCCGACAGAAATTGGCCCATCTACCGCTGAGATGATTTCTGACAGACGAATTTCTCCGGCTGGTTTAGCCAAGATGTAGCCACCCCCAACCCCACGCTTTGATTTGACGATGCCTGCACCTTTGAGTGCCAAGAGAATTTGCTCAAGATATGGCTGGGGAAGGGCGGTGCGTTCGGCGATGTCGCGCACCGATGTTGGCCCGGACTGCTCGGCATGCAAACTCAGCGAGAGAAGGGCACGACAGGCGTAATCACCCCGGGTAGAAATTCGCACGCCCTTATTCTATGACATTTAGACAAGTGCTGAAATTGCACTCCTTGGCGAATTGGGCTGCACTACTCTCAAAGGGCACAACATGGCAACTTCAAACCCGCCCGGTCCGCGACTTCCTAACTACAAAAATGGGTGCATCACCGGAATCATTCCTGCTTTGCTCGGCCCCAACGGCACAAAAGAAGTTCCTGATTGGATGCCGAGTTGCGTGCAAAATGCTCGACAGGTTGTTCTGCTGGTGATCGATGGTTTGGGTTGGCATCAGTTGCAAAAAAATATCCAGCAATGTCCGACGCTCGCAGCAATGCAAGGTTCGGCGATCACGACGGTGGCTCCGACGACGACAGTCAGCGCGCTCACTTCAATCACCACTGGCCTCGCTCCTGCCGAGCACGGCTTGGTTGGCTATCGCATCGACATGGGCGGGCGAGTGATGCAAATGCTCAAATGGGGCGATGAGAAGGGTGATCTCAGAAATTTGTATCCCCCCGATCTGATTCAACCCTGCCCTCCGTTCATGGGTGCGAGCGTGCCGGTCTTGAGCAAAGCCGAACTGGAAGGTTCGGCTTTTACTGAAGCACATTTGCGCGGCGTGCGAGCACGAGGTTGGCGTGCAGCTTCTAGCATCGCCGTTGAAGTCGGCCAATTGCTGCGAGGTGGCGAGAAATTTATCTACGCCTACTACGACGGTGTCGACAAGATTGCTCACGAGCGCGGATTTGGTCCTTTTTATGAAGCCGAGTTGCGCAGCGCTGATGAAGTCGTCAAAAATGTTCAAGAGGCTCTCACGCCGAACTCGGCACTTGTAGTTACCGCAGATCATGGTCAAGTTATGGTTGGATCGAATACAAAGTCACCCCACGCAGATGTGTTGGCGATGACTAGCTATCAATCCGGTGAAGGCAGATTCAGATGGCTTCATGCGCGTGGTGGAACGCAAGTTGAGTTGTTGGCTCGCGCCGAGTCGCATCACTCTGATTGTGCGTGGGTTGTCAGCAAAGAACAGGTGATCGACGAAGGTTGGCTCGGACCGCGACTTGGAGCGTCCACCCGAAAGCGTCTGGGCGACGTGGCACTCGTGGCTCGCGATCCAGTTAGCTTTGATGACGGCGCCGAAACCGGGGCCTATTTATTGCAATGTCGTCACGGTGCTTTGACAGACGATGAACTAGATGTACCGTTGCTCGCAACGACGGTTAAGTGATAAGTTTGGCGACCCACCATGAAAAACCCTGAAGATAAACCTGTTGAATCAGACCCGAAGACCGAAGTGATCGTCGAGCACGAAGTAAGTGCGCTCGAGACAGTTACGGCACCGGCCAAAGTAATGCGAATTGGCTCGATGATCAAACAGTTGCTCGACGAAGTCCACTCGATGACTTTGGATATGCCGTCGCGCGAGCGCCTGGCCGAAATTTACGAGCGCTCGATCGTCGAATTGGCCGAAGCGTTGTCGCCAGATCTGCAAGAGGAGTTGCGAATGCTGGCATTGCCATTTAACGATGGTGAAGTGCCCTCAGATGCCGAGCTGCGCGTGGCTAAAGCGCAGTTGGTTGGTTGGCTTGAAGGTTTGTTTCACGGCATTCAGGCCACGATGTTTGCGCAGCAACTATCAATGCGTCAGCAATCTGATCAACGACAAATTCAGTCGGGTCAAACGCCCGACCCACAACCAGGGGATCGTCCAGGAACTTACCTTTAATGGGTAAGTCGTTTACGCACCTACACGTCCACACAGAATTTTCGATGCTCGATGGGGCGTCACGGCTCGATGAACTTGTGGGTCGAGCAGTTGCCGATGGCCAACCGGCTCTTGGGATTACCGACCACGGCAACATGTATGGAGTAATCGATTTTTATAAAGAGTGCACCAAGCGAGGCATCAAACCCGTCATCGGTACCGAGGCCTATATGGCTTATGAATCGCGCCATGAACGTCCCACTCGTCGCGGACGCATCGACGACAGCGGCGGCGACACCGAAGCCGGAAAAAAACTCTATTATCACCTGACGCTCCTGGCCGAAAACAACGTTGGCTACAAAAATTTGATCCAGTTGGCGAGCCTCGCGTTTCTCGAGGGCTATTACTACCAGCCACGGATGGATTGGGAGTTGCTGACTAAATACAGTTCGGGATTGATCGCAACCTCCGGGTGTTTAGGTGGGCACGTCCTGCAGGCCCTCAAAAACGGCAAAGACGAAGAAGCATTGAAAACTGCGGCCCGGCTACAGGACATCTTTGGCAAAGACAATTTTTTTATCGAGTTGCAAGATCACGGCATCCCATTGCAGATTGAAACAAATCCGAAACTTGTCGAAATCAGCAAAAAAATCGGGGCGCCGTTACTGGCGACAAACGACTGTCACTACACGAATCGTGAAGACAGTGCATCGCATGATGCCTTGCTTTGTGTGCAGACTGGCTGCACGATCAACGATCCGCACCGGCTTAAATTTGAGGGGCACGAGCATTATCTAAAAACTGCAGAAGAAATGCGCTGGTTGTTTCGCGAACAGCCGACCTCGTGCGACAACACTTTGTGGATCGCCGAGCGGGCAAAAGTAGATATTCAATTCAATGTTCCGGTCTTGCCAAATTTTCCGATTCCTG
>SYNW01000080.1 GCA_005805045.1 Actinomycetota bacterium | reverse complement strand
TGCCGTGATTTACACGCACTCGCATGTGGACCACTTCGGCGGTGTTCTCGGTGTCACGACAAAAGCCGATGTCGAATCTGGCAAGTGCCAAATCATTGCCCCGGTTGGTTTTTTGCACGAGGCAATCGCCGAAAATGTGATTGCCGGCGTGGCGATGAGTCGTCGAGCGACTTATCAGTTCGGGCCGTTGCTACCGCCCGGGCCACAAGGCCACGTGGATAGTGGTCTCGGCAATTCTGTGCCGGCTGCGGCGCCTTCGTTGCTGGCCCCGACTCGCGATATCACCTTCACGGGTGAAGAGCTCGTGGTCGACGGTGTGCGAATTGTTTTTCAACTTACGCCCGAAACCGAAGCCCCTGCCGAGATGAACTTTTTTTTCCCAGATTTTGGCTGGCTGTGCATGGCCGAGAATTGTTCGCACACGATGCACAACTTGGTGCCGATTCGCGGGGCACTCGTGCGCAACGCCTTGAACTGGTCGAAATACATCAACGAAAGCATTGAACTTTTTGCCGACAAAACAGATGTGCTGTTCACCTCGCACAATTGGCCACGATGGGGTCGTCAAGATGTGCGCGAGTTTCTCACGTTGCAGCGCGATCTTTATCGTTGGATTCACGACCAAACAATGCGCCACGCCAATCACGGCATGACGGCCCTAGAAATCGCCGAACTTTTGGTGCTACCAGATGAGTTCTTGGCGCACGAGCACACCCGCGGTTTTTATGGCGATCTGGTGCACAACATCAAGGCTGTTTATCAGCGCTATTTGAGTTGGTACGACGGCAACCCGGCGAACCTCAACAAGCTTTCGCCGTCTCGGGTGGGTGCGAAGTATCTCGAACTTGCGGGTGGAATTGATGCGCTGTTAGACAGTGCGCAAAAATCCTTTGATTCTGGGGACTATCGCTGGGTCGTTGAACTGGTCAATCACGCGGTGTTTGCCGAACCGACCAATCAGCGTGCGCGCAATTTGCACGCCGACGCACTCGAGCAACTCGGCTATCAAGCCGAGTCGGCGACATTTCGCAATGCATATTTGATGGGCGCCCAAGAATTGCGCAGTGGTCCGCCGCCGCGTTCACAGGCGCGAGTGCGCGCGCGAAGCCTGATCAAGGCGATGACTATTGAACAAGTTTTCGACGTTCTCGGTGTGCGAACCATCTCGGAAAATCTCGCTGGAATATCTCTGGCGATCAACTGGTTGTTCACCGACATGACAGGCACACGAGATGAGAAATGGATTCTCGGCGTTTCAAACCGCACGCTTTATGCGATACAGGGGCGACACAGTGAGTTCGCCTCGGCAACTATCGAACTGTCGCGCGATTTGTTTTTAGAAGTGATCGCACAGACGACGACTTTCGTCGACGAACTTCAAAAGAGCACAATCGCTATCAATGGCGACGCAGCCGCATTGTTGACGATTTTCGGCAACCTTGACAATTTTTCAAACGGCTTCGCGATCGTCGAGCCGTAAAATCAGCTTTTACAGTCGGCGTAAAACGGTGACTAGCTTTCCATAGATCGAGACTTCACCATTTTCAAACACCATCGGTTGCATCGTAGAATTTGATGGCGTCAAAGTGATGCGGTTGCCACTGCGCGAAAAAGTTTTGATCGTCGCTTCGTCTCCTGGGATGCCGGCAATCACAACATCGCCGTTGTTGGCAGTCGACTGAGAGTTGCAGACAACGAAGTCACCGTTCAAGATGCCGGCGTCAATCATCGACTCGCCACGCACGCGCAACATAAATAATTCGCCGTCGCCGGTGAAGTCCATCGGCAGTGGCACGAGCTCTTCAACATTTTCTTGCGCCAAAACATTCACGCCCGCGGCGACATCGCCAACAAGTGGCACGTGTTTTGTGGGGCGATGCTCCATCGCGACGCCACTTGAGGCTTCGTAGCGCACTTCGATCGCGCGAGGTTTTGTCGGGTCGCGGCGCAAGTATCCAAGTTTTTGAAGCGCAGCCAGATGGTTGTGCACCGTGGCTGATGAACTCAAGCCCACTGCTTCGCCGATCTCACGCACTGATGGCGGGTAACCCCGTTCACGCATATTGGCGACGATGAAGTCAAGGATGCCTCGCTGACGCTCGGTCAGGGTGCTGGTTTTGGCTCGGGCGGCCGAGATTGGGGTTGGGTCTGTATTTGGGCTCATATCCATAGCGTACGCCCGTTCGCCCTCAAAGTCAAACACCTGTTCGGAGAACAAATGTTCGTTAAAAGGTTGCACTACGAACACCCGTTCGCTAAGGTGGAACCAAGCGGAACAACCCTAATTAGCACCCCGAAAGAGGCCCGTCATGGCAATAGCAATCAACAACTTCCCGATAGCAGCAGTTAGCCATCGCAACATGGCACCGATCTACCGCCGTCGGCGAGCGGTGGTGTCGTTGGCTTTGGCTGTTTTGGCGGTCACTGTCAGTTTCGCCATGCTCGACACGAGTGCGGCGGCAGATCGCCCTACTGCCGAAAATTTGGCGACGCCAAAGTTCGTGATCGCTGAACCTGGCGACACATTGTGGGCGATTGCGCAACGCATCGCGCCGTCAAGCAATATCACCGAAGTGGTCGATCAGTTGGTACTGATGAACGGCGACCTGATCACACCGGGGCAACTCGTTCGCATTCCGTAATGCACCGTTGCTTCTAAACCT
>SYNW01000079.1 GCA_005805045.1 Actinomycetota bacterium | reverse complement strand
GAGCCCGGTTTCCATCCCAAGCGCAGCGCCACTTTGCGTCGAGGCAAACAGATTTTAGGTTGCGTCGGCGAAATTGATCCACGTGTTTTGGCAAAAAATCAAATCAATGCAACCGTTGCTTGTTTGGAACTTAACCTAACTGTGCTGTTGTCTGAAACACCTCGAGTTGCCAACGCCAAGCCGGTGAGTCGCTTTCCGAGAAGTGATTTCGACCTGGCTTTTGCGGTGCCGAACAGTCAAACTGCTGGTGCAGTGATGAAGGCGTTGCGTCAAGCGGGTGGCGTCGAACTAGTTGATCTTGAACTATTCGATGTTTATCGTGGCGCGGGTCTTGCTGATGATTCGCGCGGTTTGACTTTCAGGTTGTGTCTGCAGACCAGTGACCGTACTTTGACCGATGCCGAAGTAACCATGATTCGCCAACGGTGCTTGGATGCGGCAGAGAAACTCGGCGCGCGACTGCGCGACTGATTGAACTCTCTTAGTGGCCGAGCATGTTTTCGTTGGCGAGGACAAACGCGGGCGGTGTATTTGGTGCGCGGGTGATGCTGAATATCTTCGGTACCACGACCACGAGTGGGGAATGCCGGTACTCGACGACAGATTGATCTACGAAAAGATCTGCCTGGAGGGTTTTCAATCAGGGTTGAGTTGGCTGACGATCTTGCGCAAACGGCCTGCATTTAGAGCGGCGTTCAAGAACTTTGAGCCCAAAGTGGTCGCAAAATTCACGAGCAAAGATGTCGAGCGCTTGATGTCGAATTCGGCCATTGTCAGGCACAGGGGCAAGATCGAAGCGACTATTCAAAATGCAAAGTCGACTTTGCATTTACAGCACGAGTTTGGCTCGTTGGCGAAGCTCTTGTGGAGTTTTTGCCCGGAGAATCAGACAGGAAAGTCGCGAAAGGCCCCAACAGGGCCAAGGGACATTCGCAGTCAGACGCCCGATTCAGAGGCGCTGTCCAAGACCCTGCGCAAGATGGGTTTCAAGTTTGTCGGGCCGACAACGATGTATGCCGCGATGCAATCGCTCGGGGTTGTAAATGACCATTATCCAGGCTGCGCTTCTCGCAAGAAGTGCGAGCGAGCCAGGGCAAAAGCCCTGAAAACAATGCTTGCATAAATATGCATTAAGCCGTATAATAATACACCTATGATTTCTGTGGGCATTTTGGGTGCGTCCGGCTATGTCGGTGTAGAACTGCTCAGGCTTTGTGCGGCGCACCCCGAGTTTGAGGTTGTTTACGCCACTGGCGACTCGCAAGCAGGTGCGTTGGCGTCGACTTTGTATCCGAGTTTGACGACTGCGTATCCGAATTTGGTGTTTGACGAATATTCGTTGGATGAAGCCCTGAAATGTGACGTCGTGTTTCTGGCTTTGCCGCACGAGGTCAGCCTGCAGATCGTGCCGCAACTAATCCACAAAATTCGAGTGGTCGTCGATTGCAGCGCGGCTTTCAGATTGAAGGATTCCACGCTCTATCCGACTTGGTACGGATTCGATCATCAACAACCTGCAGAGTTAGAAGCCGCTGTCTATGGTTTGCCTGAGTTGTATCGCCAAGAGTTGAAGACGGCAAAGCTGATTGCCACGCCAGGTTGCTATGTGACGGCGGCGAGTTTGGCCCTTGCGCCATTGGTCAAGGCGAAAGTGATCGCCACCACGGGTGTGATAGTTGACGCGGCTTCGGGCGTATCGGGTGCGGGTCGAGCCCTCAAAAATAGCAACTCATTTTGTGTCGTAGACGAAGACTTCACCGCATATGGATTGCTTGATCACCGCCACACACCAGAAATAGAGCAAGTTACGGGGGCGCAAATCTTGTTCACTCCACATCTTGCACCGATGAATCGCGGCATTCTTGCGACTTGTTATGCCAGACCCGTCGATGCTTCGAAAACAAGCACGGCTTCGCTGCTCGCAGTTTTGAGTCGAGCATATGCTCGCGAACCGTTTGTTGCGGTGCGACCCGCATCACCGTCGACAAAAGCGACGCTGGGTTCGAATTCGGTGCACATTTCTGCGAGGTTCGATGAGCGAACCGGCTATGTCGTCGTGTTGTCGGCAATTGACAACCTGACCAAAGGCGCGGCGGGTGGCGCTGTGCAAGCGGCCAATGTCGCCCTTGGCCTCGATGAAACTTTTGGTTTGAGCAGGGTGGGTATGTACCCATGAAGACAGACCGACGCACGGCAATCGACCAGTCAGTGGTCGACTCTGCCGCAGTGGCAAATTTGTTGATCGAAGCATTGCCGTATATTCAAAAATTTGCCGGCAAAACAGTGGTTGTTAAATATGGTGGCAACGCCATCGCGGGTGCGAATAGCGACGACGCGCTGGCTGCGTTTGCTCAGGACATCGCGTTGCTGCACGCTGTCGGATTCAAGCCAGTAGTCGTGCACGGCGGTGGGCCGCAGATCTCGGCGATGATGGAGCGACTTGGCAAGAAGCCCACTTTTCACAATGGACTTCGAGTTACCGACGCTGAAACCATGGAAATCGTCAGCATGGTGCTGCTCGGCACGGTGAACCCGCAGTTGGTGTCGGCGATCAACCAACACGGCGCACCAGCGGTCGGGGTGTCTGGTCAGGACGCAAACATGTTCATTGCCACACCCCATGATGCAGCATTGGGTTTTGTCGGTGAGATAACAAAAGTTGATGCGACCATCGTCAAAAAAATGCTCGCCGAATCACAGGTGCCCGTCGTGGCAACGCTGGGCACAGATAACGCCGGTCAGGCCTACAACATCAACGCCGATACGGCGGCGGGTGCGCTGGCCGAGGCGCTCGGCGCACAGAAGTTGATTTACATGACCGATATCGCCGGCGTGCGCAGTAACAAAGATGATGCGAATTCGCTGTTGCGTCAAGCTACGACATTACAACTGCGTGCATTGCTCGCGTCTGGGGCAGTCGACGGGGGAATGATCCCAAAAATTGAGAGTTGCGTCTCGGCAATTGAGCGTGGCGTTTATCAAGCTCACATTTTGGACGGGAGAATCGCCCACGTGTTGTTGCTCGAACTTTTCACAGACGCCGGAGTCGGCACGATGGTTTCGAGGGGCTAACGATCGCTATGACGACAACACCAACCCACATTTTTGCGAATAGCAAAACTGCGAACGCACTGCTAAATGCGCGACCATCTTGTCCGTTCATGCCCGTATTCGGCGCACCGCAGGTGATCTTTGAACGCGGCCAAGGCACGCAGTTGTGGGACGTGAATGGCAAGCGGTATTTAGACTTCCTGTGCGGAATCGCCGTGACATCGCTCGGACACAGCAACCCAGTCGTCGCCGCGGCGATTTCACATCAGGCGAACACGCTGTTGCATGTCAGCAATTTTTTCGCGAACCCTGTCGCCACCCAAGCCGCGTTGATGGTAGACAAGTTGCTCAGCGAAGCCTGTGGCGAGAATGCCGGTTACGGCCAAGTTTTCTTTTGCAATTCTGGTGCCGAGGCCAACGAGGCAGGCATCAAGTTGGCGCGAAAATTTGGTGGCCGTGGCAAACATGTCGTAGTCAGTGCGCTGGGCAGTTTTCACGGGCGAACTCTCGCGGCGTTGGCGGCAACGGGCCAGCCCGAAAAGCACGAGCCCTTCGCGCCGATGCCCGAAGGGTTTCGACATGTGGTATTCAACGACATCTCGTCGCTTGAGGCTGCAGTTGATAGTTCGGTGGCCGCAGTGTTGCTCGAAACCGTGCAAGGCGAGGGTGGGGTCGTGCCGGCATCCGTCGAATATCTGCAAGCCGTGCGAAAGATGTGCACCGAGCGTGGCATCTTGCTGATGATCGATGAAGTCCAAACGGGATTCGCGCGAACGGGCAAGTGGTTCGGCTTCGAACACGCCGAGATCAAACCTGACGTGGTGATGTTGGCCAAGGCGATGGGCAACGGCATGCCGATTGGCGCGCTATGGGCGAGTCAAAAAGTCGCCAGTGTGTTCAAGCCCGGTGATCACGGCAGCACCTACAGCGGCACGGCGTTGGCGACTGCTGCGGCTCGGGCGACGATGCAGTTGATGATCGACATGAACGCGCCCGAAGTTGTGCGGCAAAGAGGTGCAGAGTTGACGACCAAACTTCGCACCATAAATAGCGTCGTAGATGTTCGTGGTCGGGGATTGTTGTTGGCTGCCGAGTTGAAACCTGAACTCGATGCCAAGAAAGTTGCATCTCAGTTGCTTGAACTCGGGTTAGTAGTCAACGGCGTTACGAGCCACGCGCTGCGATTCGCACCGCCGTTCACGGTGAGTTCGGAAGAAATAGACGAGGCAGTTTCGATCATGAAATCGGTGTTATGAGCGCGCGCCACTTTTTAGATGTGACCGATCTTTCGGCGCGGGACTTGAACACTGTTTTGACTCTCGCCCAAGCCGATATTTCGAAACTGGGTCGACCACTCGCAGACAAGGGCGTGGCGCTGATATTTGAAAAGCCGTCGAACCGAACTCGACACAGCATGGAGATGGCTGTTGTGCAGCTTGGTGGTCATCCGATTTTTACTCGTGGCGAAGAGGTTGGTTTTGACGAACGCGAAACAGTCGAAGACGTAACGAGAATAATGGCGGGCTATCACCAGGTGATTGCAGCCCGTGTGTTCGAACATACGGTGTTGCAACGAATGGCAAGAGTCTCGAGTGTGCCGATCATCAACATGTTGAGCGAGCAATCTCATCCTTTGCAGGCAATTGCCGATGTGTTGACAATGCGTCAGGAACTCGGCAACCTTAACAAAAAAACTGTGGCGTGGGTTGGCGACTACAACAATGTGGCGCGATCACTAGTCGAGGCTTGCGCGCT
>SYNW01000078.1 GCA_005805045.1 Actinomycetota bacterium | reverse complement strand
CGCCGTCGAATGTTTGATTCCATCCAAGTGCGAGCAGATCGGGTCGCATGTCATCATTTACGCTACCGACATAACCCATAGTGCATTTGGATTTCAACCGATAACCTTGACAAGCCCATACTCGACCACCTAACGATGAAACTACATGTCTAACGCTCTCGTCATTGTTGAGTCGCCTGCAAAGGCCAAAACAATTTCAAAATTCCTCGGTGAGGGTTTTGATGTACGCGCCTCAGTTGGTCACATCGCCGACTTGCCGAGCAAAGGTCTGTCGGTGGATGTCGAGAATTCTTTCAAACCAAATTATGAACTGACAGAGCGTGGCACGCAAGTAATCAAAGAATTAAAAGCCTTGTTAAAAGGCGCTGACGAACTTTATCTAGCGACTGACGAAGACCGCGAAGGCGAAGCGATCGCCGCTCATCTTTTGGAGTATTTGAAGCCAAAGATTCCAGTAAAGCGAATGGTGTTTCACGAGATAACAAAAACTGCGATTGCCGAGGCACTCAGTCACACGCGCGATGTCGACTACAAGTTGGTTGATGCGGCAGAAGCGCGACGAATTCTCGACCGCTTGTATGGATACGAAGTTTCACCAATTTTGTGGCGCAAAGTAAACCGCGGACTTTCTGCGGGGCGGGTACAGAGTCCATCAATTCGACTCGTCGTCGAGCGCGAACAGGAACGCATGGCCCATGTGGCCGCCGGTTATTGGGACCTCGAAGCCACGAGTGCGACTACTCCTATATTCACTGCTGGTTTGCAGTCGGTCGATGGGTCACGAATCGCGATGGGCAAAGACTTTGACTCTCTCGGGGTGGTCAAAGAAGGCGTCGTTGTCGTGACCGAATCTCGAGCCAATGATCTGGTTTCGGGTTTGGCTGGGGTCGATCTTGAAGTACGCAGTGTCGAAGATCGCCCGTATCGCAAGGCGCCGCGCGCACCGTTCATGACCAGCACCCTGCAACAAGAGGGTGGCAACAAATTGCGCATCACGGCCAGCGAAGTCATGCGTCTGGCTCAGGGTCTCTATGAAGGCGGCTTCATTACCTACATGCGCACAGACAACGTGATTTTGGCCGATGACGCGATGACGGCTGTGCGCGGTGAGATTTCGAGCGCGTTTGGCAAAGAGTTTTTGTCGGCCGAACCGCGGGAATATAAGTCAAAGGTAAAAAATGCGCAAGAAGCCCACGAGGCGATTCGTCCGACTTTGCCGCTGCGCAGCCCAGATGTCATCGCTGCTGAGGTGAACGCTCGCGAACTCGCGCTCTATAAAATTATCTGGCAGCGCACTCTCGCCTCACAAATGTCAGATGCGACCGGCATCACCGTGACAGTCAAACTCGGCGCCAACACGACAGGTGCAGTCAAGGCAGATTGCGAGTTTTCAACAAGTGGCACGACGATAACATTTGCCGGTTATCGCCAGGCGTATCAAGAAGTTGCAGAAGATTCGGAGTCAGAAGAAAAAGAAGCATTGTTGCCACCGATGAAAGTCGGCGACAAGGTGCAGATTGAAAAGTTTTCGGCAAGCGGTCACGAGACGACACCGCCTGCTCGATACACCGAGCCGACGCTGGTAAAAAAACTCGAAGAACTCGGCATCGGTCGACCCAGCACATACGCGGCGATTCTGGGCACGATTTTGAATCGCGGCTATGTCTGGAAAAAGGGTCAGGCGATCGTGCCGTCATGGACGGCTTTCGCCGTGGTCAAGTTGATGAAAAATCATTTCACCGAACTTGTCGACTACACATTTACGGCGACGGTCGAAGAAGAACTTGACGAAATCGCCCAAGGCTTGCGCGTCAAAGAAGTTTGGCTTGGTGAGTTTTATTACGGCAACGGCAAAGAGTTGCCGGGTTTGAAGCCACTGGTCGAACACAACATTGCCAACATCGATGCTGCGGCGTTGAATGCGTTTCCCGTTGGCATGCACCCGACAACTGGCGAGGACATAATCTTGCGCCCGGGCAAATTTGGACCGTATGTGAAGTGTGGCGAAAATACTGCATCTGTGCCCGAGACGCTGACACCTGATGAATTGAGCGTCGAGATCGCCGTCGCGTTGTTGGCGGCACCAAAATATATTGATCCGATTGGTGAACTCGACGGCTTGCCGGTGTTCTTGAAAAATGGCCGTTACGGACCGTATGTGCAGTGGGGCACGATTGAAACTCCACCACCAGATTTAGAAAAACCGAGAATGGTTTCGTTGTTCAAGTCGATGGCGCTAGAAAATGTGACGATGACCGAGGCGTTGCAACTTCTGTCGTTGCCGCGCACGGTTGGCGCCGACACGACCGACGGCGAAATCATCACCGCACAAAACGGCAGATACGGCCCATACATCAGTAAGGGTAAAGATAGTCGCACGCTTGAAAGTGAAGAGCAAATATTCACGATCACGATCGAAGCCGCGTTAGCGAAACTTGCCGAGCCGCGGGTCTTTGGTCGGCGCGGGCCGGCAAAGCCACCACTGAAAGAATTCGGCAACGACCCGGTGAGCAATCGACCAGTCGTCGCCAAAGACGGAAAGTTCGGCACTTACGTAACCGATGGTGAAACAAACGCAAGTTTGACGCGCGGCGATCGGCTCGAGTTCATCACGCCCGAGCGCGCTTTCGAATTGTTGGCGATTCGGCGCGACTACACCGCGTCGAATGGTGGCAAAAAGACGGCCAAACGCGGGGCAAAACCAAAGAAAGCCGCCACAGCAAAAGCGAAAGCCAAACCTAAAACGAATCCGAGCGCCAAGGCTGCAAAAAAGCCTGCTAAAACCGCTAGCGCCAAAATTAAAAGCACCAAGTAGCAACCGCCCTCTAGGGTTGAGGCGTGAGTTTGGGTAAATACATCGCGTTCGAGGGTCTTGAGGGTTGTGGTAAGAGCACGCATGTAAAGCGTTTGGCGATGCGACTTGATGCAGTAATGACTCGCGAACCTGGTGGCACGGTTGTTGGCTCGTTGTTGCGCAATATCTTGATCGACCCGGCGAATACGACTTTGTCGCCGCGCGCCGAAGCGCTGATGATGGCCGCAGATCGCGCGCACCACATTGCCGAACTCATTTCGCCGTCACTGGCTGTTGGTCGACATGTTGTTTCCGATCGCAGTGTCTATTCGTCGCTCGCCTATCAGGGATATGGCAGGCAACAAGATCTGGATGAATTGCGACGACTCAATGATTGGGCGATCGGCGGGCTGTGGCCCGAACTTGTCATATATATACAGGTGCCAACCGAGTTGTTGCTTGAACGTTTGAAAAAGCGTGAACTCGATCGGTTCGAGCGCGAAAATGGCGAGTTTTTTGCGCGCATAGCAGACGGTTATTCGCAGATGGCAGCAGCCGACCCGTCACGATGGCTGGTGATCGACGGCACCCCAGCCAAAGACGACCTCGAGAAAATAATTTCGGCTGCGGTTCAAGAACGGCTCGGCATCTAGTGGGTTCGGTTTGGTCAAGAGTTGTCGGTCAAGACCGTGCCGTCGAAAAATTGCGCCACTTTGCAACTACGAATGTCCAGTCATTTTTGTTTGTCGGACCAGAAGGTTGTGGCAAAGAGTATGCGGCACGAGCATTTGCGTCGACATTGGTCACTGGTTCGGACAGCGATGGTTCGCGCGAGGCTGACTTAATTATGCGCGGCGAATTCGCTGATGTAAACGAAATTTTTCGTGTCGGGGCTGCGGTCGACAAAGAAGAAGCAGAAAGCATCGTCTCACAATCGTCGACGACGCCGCTTGAAGCAAAAGTCAAAGTGATAATTATCCACGAAGTGCATCTGATGCGCGACAGTGCGGCAGTGCGATTGCTGAAGACAATTGAAGAGCCGGCACACCAATTGGTATTCATTTTGCTGGCCGATCAACTTGTGCCATCGTTGACAACGATCAATTCGCGTTGCGTCGTTGTCAATTTCACTCGGCTTGCTGATCCTGATATTGCTGCGGCACTTGTGGCCGAAGGTGTGTTTCCGGCCACGGCGGCGGCGGTGGCGCGAGCCAGTCAAGGCAACTTAGACCGCGCGCGACTGCTCGTGACTGACAATTATTTGGCACGACGCCAAGAGGCGTTCGCGACGATTTCGGTCCGGCTCGACGGCACGAGTGCGGCCGTCGTGAAAATAGTCTCCGATTTGATGGATCATCTTGACAAAGCAGCTGAAGCACTCGAAACAATGCACGAGCGCGAGTTGAAAGAACTAGAAGAGCGAGTTGCTTTAACGGGCGAACGAGGTAGCGGCCGAAAAAACATTGCCGACCGCCACAAACGCGAACTACGCAAACTGCGAACCGATGAATTGCGCAGCGGATTGAGCATCTTTGCCAGTAGCTACAAAGACTTGCTGACACAAAACCCCGACACGGCGGATGGCGATGAGATTATTGCGGCGATCGCGGCGATCCATAAAACAATTTCAGCCCTCGGCCTGAACATCAACGAAAATCTCGCGCTTCACGCATTGCTCCTCAGGTGCCCGCCACTCAAAACCCTCGCCCTAGCACTGCAATCGCACAGACCACGCGAAAACTGTCAGTAGAGTTAGCGTCGCGCCCGGGTAGCTCAGTGGTAGAGCAACGCACTCGTAATGCGTAGGTCGCGGGTCCAATTCCCGCCTCGGGCTCCACTAAATAATGGGTTTCATGTAATCCGTTAGACCTACATTTCGGTTTAGTGAACATTTACGGAACATTTGAGCTCAGTTTGACTCAACTTCGCTAAACAGCTTTT
>SYNW01000077.1 GCA_005805045.1 Actinomycetota bacterium | reverse complement strand
GCGGAATCCCGATGTTGAGTTCGCCGGTTTGCTCGCGATAGGTTGCAGTCGGAGACAAACGTGCAAGGCGCATCGCCTCGCTGGCTTTCAGCGTTATTGGTGCAAGGCGAGCGCGATTGTCGGCGACGACGATCTCGCGCAATCCGATTCGGTGGCATTCGGCGCGCAACTCACCAACTACGAGCAGCGCCTTGGCCTGTTCGGGTAGTTCGCCATATCTGTCCTGCCATTCGTTGCGAATGTCCTCGACATCGGCGTGCGACTTGACAGCGATGAGTCGACGATATGCGTCAAGTCGAAGTTCTGCTTTGGTGACATAGTCGTTCGGCAAAAATGCCGTGACTGGCACATCAATTTTTAGTTCGACAACCACTTGTGGCGCCTCACCCTTCATCTCGGCGACCGCCTCGGTGACGAGTTGACAATACAAGTCGTAACCCACTGCGGCGATGTGACCACTTTGTGCCTCGCCGAGCAAATTGCCAGCGCCACGAATCTCGAGATCGCGCATCGCAATTTTGAATCCGCTACCCAGTTCTGTGGCCTCGCCAATCGTGCGCAGTCGTTCGTAGGCATCTTCTGAAAGTGCACGATTGCGCGGATGAAACAGATATGCATATGCGCGTTGTCCGCTGCGACCGACGCGTCCACGAAGTTGGTGCAACTGTCCCAGACCGAGCAAGTCGGCACGTTCGACGACGAGCGTGTTAACGGTCGGCATGTCGATGCCGCTTTCGATGATCGTCGTGCATATGAGCACGTCGTACTTGCCCTCCCAGAAATCTTGCACGCTTTGTTCGAGTGCGGCCTCGTCCATTTGTCCATGTGCCACGACGATGCGTGCCTCGGGCACGAGTGCGCGCAGAGTGTGCGCCCTATCTTCAATCGTCTTGACGCGGTTGTGAACCCAGAACACCTGGCCGTCGCGCAAAAGTTCGCGCCGAATTGCTTCGGTTGCGACTCTGTCGTCTTCTTCGCCGACAAAAGTGAGAATTGGCTGACGGTCGGCAGGTGGCGTGTGCAGAAGCGACAAATCACGAATGCCGACGAGGCTCATTTCGAGCGTGCGGGGTATCGGCGTTGCCGTGAGCGTCAGCACGTCGACATTTGCTTTTAGTTGTTTCATTTGTTCTTTGTGTTGCACGCCAAATCTTTGCTCTTCGTCAACGACCAGCAGACCCAGATCTTTGAATTTGACGCCCTCTTGCAAAAGCCGATGGGTGCCGATCACGCAATCAATTTCGCCGGTGGCAAGTTGCTGGATAACTTTTTTCGCACGAGCAGTTGTCAAAAACCGCGACAAGACTTCGACGCGAATCGGGTAGCCAGCGAATCTTGCGGCAAATGTCGAGCCGTGCTGTGCCGCCAGCAGTGTCGTCGGCACGAGCACAGCGACTTGCTTGCCATCTTGCATGCATTTGAATGCCGCACGAACGGCGACCTCTGTCTTGCCAAAACCCACATCACCGCAGACAAGACGATCCATCGGGACTTCGCGCTCCATGTCTGCCTTGGTGTCGATGATCGCCGTGCGTTGGTCTGGGGTCTCAACAAACGGAAACGCCGCCTCCATTTCGTCTTGCCACGCCGTATCGGGCGCAAACGCGTGACCTGCAGCAGATACTCGACGTTGATAAAGCACGACGAGCTCTTGGGCGATCTCGCGCACCGCACTGCGTACGCGCGATTTGGTACGTGCAAAATCTGAACCTCCCATGCGATTGAGCGTCGGGGTTTCACCGCCGATGTATTGACGAATTGCATCGATGTGATCGGTCGGCACATAAAGGTTGCCGTTGTTGTATTGCAAATGCAGATAATCGCGTTCGACACCGCCCATTGACTGTTTGGTCATGCCGAGATATTTGCCGACTCCGTGCACGTGATGTACGACGTGATCGCCGGGCTTCAAGTCTTGGAAGATGCTCGACGAACTGCGCTTGGGTGGTTTGATGTTGCGATGCGTGCGACGGCGGCCAGTTAGATCGCTTTCGGTGATGATCGCCAGTTCATAGTCGTTGAGAACGCAGCCACTGTGCAGGGGGGCGACGATTATTGACACGCCAGGACTTGCAACCGAACTTGAATCTTGCTGGGGTGAGCGAACAGTAATGCCTTCGAGCGTCAGCACCTCGTTGAAGTGTTGCGCCGAACTTGGCGTATCGGCAGCGATCACGACACGAAACTTTTTCGTGACCAACCGCAAAATTCGACCGGCGAGTGCTTCGGTATCGCCGCTGGATTGACCCCAGGTCGACGAAACGATCGTCGAAGACTTTGGCGAGTCGGCGACGGGGCTCAGCGAAATTACCGATTCAGCAGAAGTGTTTTTTAGAAATGTGTCGATCTCCGAGTGCAAGCGTGGATATTTTTGTTCGGGGTCGCGCGACCAAGTCGAGGCCAGTGCGCGAGCGAGGTCGTCTTCTTCGGCGATTAGATCGCGTGCGCGGTCACGCATTCGTCGCGGCTCAATGAGCACGATGTGCATCGCTGCACTTTTGCTGCATACATCGGTGAGCACTTCGTCGTCGGTTGCGACCCACGGCAACCAAGACTCCATGCCGTCGAAGGTCATTGATTGGGCGATGCGATCCCAATTTTCTTGCCCCCATGGTTCTTTGGCGATGAGCGCCCGTGCTTTTTTGGCGACTGTTTCGTTGATGATCAATTCTCGTGCGGGAAAGATGCG
>SYNW01000076.1 GCA_005805045.1 Actinomycetota bacterium | reverse complement strand
TTGAATCGACCATATTTGTTTACTGCTGCCGTTGCCACCGAACGAGCTTTTGCGCGTAGTGCGATTTGTTCGGATGTCCAGGCGAAATCCATAAGGATGTACGATACTTGTAACAGTTAGACGAAAATGGTGGAGTTTGATGGCTAGCAAAATTAAAGTCGTGAATCCGGTCGTGGATATTGACGGCGATGAGATGACGCGGATCATCTGGAAGTTCATCAAAGATCGCCTGATTTTGCCGTATCTCGACATTGACATTGACTATTACGACTTGGGTATCGAGAATCGTGATGTGACGAGTGACCAAGTGACCGTCGATGCAGCGAACGCAATTTTGAAGCATGGCGTGGGCGTTAAGTGCGCGACGATCACCCCAGATGAGGCTCGCGTCAAAGAATTTAACTTGAAGCAGATGTGGAAGTCTCCGAACGGAACGATTCGCAACATCCTTGACGGGGTCGTGTTTCGTGAGCCGATTATTTGTAAGAACATTCCGAAATTGATGTCGCATTGGAACAAGCCAATTGTGATTGGTCGTCATGCCCACGGCGACCAATACAAAGCCACTGATTTCAAAGTGCCGGGTCCAGGCACGGTGACGATGACCTATGTGCCGCAAGATGGCGGCAAGCCAGTCGAGATGAAAGTCGCCGACTTCGAGGCGGCTGGCGTCGTCATGGGCATGTATAACTTCGACGAGTCGATTCGCAGTTTTGCGCGCGCGTCATTCAACTATGGTCTGCAACGAAACTACCCGGTGTTTTTGAGCACGAAGAACACGATTCTCAAGGCATATGACGGCCGATTCAAAGATATTTTTCAAGAGATTTTTGAGGCTGAGTTCAAGACCGAGTTTGAAAAACGCAAACTGACTTACGAGCATCGCTTGATTGACGACATGGTTGCCTGCATGATGCGTTGGGAAGGCGGATATGTGTGGGCCTGCAAAAATTATGACGGCGATGTGCAGTCGGACATCGTGGCCCAAGGTTTCGGTTCGCTGGGTTTGATGACGTCGGTATTGACCACCCCAGACGGGCGAGTGCTCGAGTCTGAAGCGGCACACGGCACGGTGACTCGTCACTACCGCGACCATCAAAAAGGATTGGAGACTTCGACAAACTCGATCGCTTCGATTTTTGCGTGGACACGCGGTTTGATCCATCGCGGCAAACTCGACAACACGCCAGCCGTGATTGAATTCGCTGAGAAACTCGAAGCAGTTTGTGTCGAGACGGTCGAAGGCGGCGAGATGACGAAAGATTTGGCGGCGCTCATTTCGAAAAATCAACCGTGGTTGACGACCCAGCAATTTTTGGCGGCCGTAGACCGGCGCTTGATTGAAAAGATGTCGAAATAGTCGATGCGCGCGGTCGTAATCACCAAGCATGGTGACCCGAGCGTGCTCATCGTTGTTGATTTAGAAAAACCGACGCCAAAGGACGATGAGATCTTGGTCAAGGTGCGCGCGACTTCGTTGAATCGCGCCGACTTAATGCAACGCATGGGTTTTTATCCAGATCCATTTCCTGGTGCACACGAAATACCTGGTCTTGAATTTGCAGGCACGGTCGAGTCGTGTGGTGATTCTGTGAACAGTTGGAGAGTTGGCGACCCTGTGATGGGCATCGTTAGTGGCGGGGCATATGCCGAATATTTGGTGGTGCCTGGGATGCAGGCGATGGCTGTGCCGAAAAACATCGGTCTGGCGAATGCGGCGGCGATACCGGAAGTTTTTATAACAGCGTGGGACGCGCTGGTGTGTCAGGCGAACTTGGTAGCCGGTCAATGGGCGCTCGTGCATGCCGGTGGATCTGGTGTGGGCACAGCGGCGATTCAGATTTGCAAGGCGGTCGGTGCATATGTTGTCGTGACTTGTTCGGCAGAAAAGCGCGATGCTTGCTTGGCGCTCGGTGCTGATTTGGCGATCGACTATAAATCACAAGACTTTGTTGAAGTCGCAATGCAGGCGACCCACGGCAAAGGTGTGAACGCAATTCTTGATGTGGTCGGTGGCGAATATTTGAATCGCAATGTCGCGGCACTCGCAATCAAAGGCACGATTGTGCAAGTTGGGTTGATGGGTGGTGGATCGGCGGCCTTCAATTTGGGCGCGCTGATGCCCAAACGTGGTCGGCTGATTGGCACAGTGTTGCGACCCAGGCCAGTTGATGAAAAAATCGCCACTACTCAACGCTTTGTCAACGAGATGCTGCCGCTGTTCTTGGTTGGCAAGATGCGACCGGTGATCGATCGCCGATATGGCTTGGATCAGATCGCTGAAGCGCACCGCTTCATGGAGAGCAACGCCAATACTGGCAAAATTGTTATTGACGTTTGTTGATTGCGACGTAGTCGCGCTGGTCGGCGCCCGTATACCACTGGCGTGGGCGACTGATTTTTTGAGCGTCGTCTTTGAGTAGTTCGTTGTAGTGACTGAGCCAGCCGACGGTGCGTGGAATCGCAAACAACACGGTGAACATATCAATTGGAAAGCCCAGAGCCTGATATATCAAGCCTGAATAAAAGTCGACGTTTGGATAGAGCTTGCGCGAAATGAAGTAGTCATCGCTGAGCGCGACTTCTTCGAGTTTGAGCGCAATGTCAAGCATCGGACTCTTGCCGGTTACATCGAACACGTCGTACGCGGCTTTCTTGATGATTGCGGCGCGCGGGTCGTAATTTTTGTAGACACGGTGACCAAAACCTTGCAGACGATTGTTGCCAGCCTTGACCGACTTGATGAATGACCCGACATTGTCGATGCTGCCAATTTCGCCGAGCATGTTGATTGCTGCTTCGTTGGCGCCACCGTGCAACGGGCCGTAGAGCGCCGAGGACGCAGCCGACATCGCGCTGAACGGGTCGGCATGCGACGATGCAACGACTCGCATCGCGGTCGTGCCGCAGTTTTGTTCGTGGTCGGCATGCAGGATGAATAGAAGATCCATCGCCTTGGTCAGTCGTGGATCAACCGTGTGGTCATCACCCAGTCTGAACATCATGTTCAAAAAGTTTTGCGGGTAGGTCATCGAATTGTTTGGGGTGACAAACTGCAGACCCATGCTGAACCGGTAACACATCGCCGCGACCGTCGGCACTTTGGCGATAAGTCTTAGTACTTGTTTGTCGAGCGCACCAGGCTCAAAAATATCTTTCGACTCAGGATAGAAAGTGCCAAGTGCGGCGATTGCGGAGACGAACATGCCCATCGGGTGAGCGTCATAGTGGAAGCCGTCGACAAAACGCTTGCGCATGTTTTCGTGAATCATCGTGTGATGGGTGACGTCGTAACTCCATTTTTTAAACTGTTCGGCGTTTGGAAGTTCGCCGTTGAGTAACAGGTAAGCAACCTCAAGGTAAGTCGACTTTGCCGCGAGTTGTTCGATTGGGTAGCCGCGATAGCGCAAAATTCCTGCTTCGCCATCGATGTAGGTGATTGATGAAGCACAAGCGGCTGTGGATAAAAACGCCGGGTCATACATTCGTAGATCTGGATCAAGCTCGCGGAGTGCGGTTGACGGGAAAACTCCGTCGCGAATCGGAACAGTAACTTTCTTACCAGTCCGGTCATCAATAATGGTGATTGTTTCAGCCACTGTGGTGTCCTTTACATGTTGTGGGAGCTTCCAGTCCCACGTTCAGGCTAGTCGTCCGACCAGTTACTGAGACCTCTATAGCGGCGTGTTGTCATGTTTGCGTGGCTGTAACTTTTCGCGTTTATCGCTGAGCATCGCGAATGCTGCGGCGATTTCTCGACGACTTTCGGCAGGGTCAATCACGTTGTCGACATAGCCACGCTCGGCGGCGACGTAAGGATTCAACAGTCGCTCGACATAGTCGCGCTCGAATGCCTCGCGTTCTTCCGGGGTCGCTCGGCGTTGCAAGATCGCGGCCGCTTGACCGGCGCCCATTACGGCAAGTTCTGCGGTGGGCCACGCCAAACAAATATCGTTGCCCATCTCTTTTGAATCCATGACGATGTATGCGCCGCCGTAACTCTTGCGTATGATCATGCACACGCGGGGCACGGTTGCGCGGCCATAGGCGAACACAAGTTGTGCGCCGTGGCGAATCATGCCGCGCCACTCGAGATCTTTGCCCGGATAAAAACCCGGTGTGTCGACGAGCGTCAAAATCGGAATATTGAACGCGTCGCAAAACGCCACGAACCGCGCGGCTTTTTGAGACGCCGGTATGTCGAGCGTGCCCGCCAAGTTCATCGGTTGGTTGGCAACGACGCCGATACTTTGCGCGCCGATCGTGACTAAACCCGTGACGATGTTGGCCGCCCAACGCTCGCGCAATTCGAGCAGATATCCGTCGTCAGCGATCGAGCGGATGACTGCTTTGACATCGTACGCACCCGTGGCAGTTTCAGGAATCAGTGCACCGGCTTCTGGTGTCAGGCGATCTACCGAATCTGAAGTCGCAGATGCGACCGGAATTTCGTTGACATTGTCGGGCAAAAACGAGAGCACATGTTCAATTTCGGCGAATGCAGTTTCGCGATCAGCGACAACCAGGTGAGCGACGCCACTTTGCTTGGCGTGGATATCAGAGCCACCAAGTTCGTCGTTGCTGATGACGACGCCCGTGAATTCGGCGACCATTGTCGGGCCTGTGACAAATGCATAGGCATCGCTGGTCATGATCACGATGTCGCTCAAGCCGATTAATAGCGCTGGTCCTGAAACTGCGGGGCCTGTAACCACTGTGAGAATCGGTACATAGCCCGAACACTTGGCGATGGCTTTGGCGGCCAGACCCCAACCGTGCAGTGCGGCGACACCTTCAACTATGTCGGCGCCCGAACTGCCGATCGTCATGACTAATGGCAAACCTTTTTCGCGCGCGGTATCGGCGGCGTGGGCAATCACACCTGAGGCATCTGCAGAAAGCGCGCCGCGGCGCACTGTTTCGTCGACATCGACCCATACGACTCGTCGTGAGATATTTTCGAGCCAGCGAACCTCGGCAGCGGCAGCCCCTTTGACTGCGCGTTGAAGATGGACCGTCACGGCATCAAGACTAGTTACGACGTGCGATTGAGCGGGAATGCACCCTTGCCAATATGCACGCCGGGCTGCTTGTCGCCATGTTTCGTGATTATCTCACGAATAAGCAGAGAGACGGCGGCTGTTGCTTTGCTTGGCAATGGACGCGCACGTTGCACGAGGCCAACGACCCGGCGTGACAGTTCAGGGATTTCAACGCGCTTGAATTCGCCCTTGATCCAGGTCGGTGCGGCGGTTGCGGGCACGACGGCGGCGCCGAAACCCTCGAATGCCAGTGATGTCAGCATTCGCACACCGTCAATTTCGGCTTGTGGTGTCAACACCAAGCGTTGTGAACCTGCTGCACGGTCGAGAATTTTGCGCAGCGAGTTATTTTTTGGTGGCAACAACAACGGCCGCAATGAGAGTTCTTTGATCGTGATTTTTTCGAGATTTGACCACTCGTGATTTGCGTGCACAAGCAGCACCAAGTCTTCGGCGAACAGCGGTGTTGTGATCAAATTGTCGTCTTCGATCGGAAGGTGGATGATCGCGGCGTCAAGCGATCCATTCAAAAGTCGTGGAATCAAATTGAGCGTGCTGCCTTCGGCGATGGTGACACGAATCTTTGGAAACTGCGAGGCGAGTTGCGGGAGGAACTTTGGCATCAACCAGCGACCAGTTGTGCCGATGCAACCCAAGAGAGTTTCGCCCTCAACTTCTGAATCTTTCGAGTGCACATCGGCGGCGATGTCTTGAATTTGGTTGAGTACCTGGCGCGCACGTTCGACGACGATTTCGCCATCTTCGGTGAGCCGACCTGACGAGCGGTCGACGAGCGATGTGGTGAGTTCTTTTTCAAGGCGCGAGATGTGCGCCGAGACGTTGCTTTGCACGGTGGATAAAGCTCGGGCGGCGCCAGAAAACGACCCGTGGTCGGCAATAGAGATGAGCACTTCAAGTTGGCGGAGTTCCATATCACTAAAAATGATAGGGGCTATCTTGCCGTTCACCTTTACATATGGGTCGGAATAGGGCATAATTAGAGACATATCAGATAAGACCTCCCCCAAGGCTTATCAAGAACGGCTAAAGCGCTTCCCCCAAGTGCTTTGGTTCGAGGTTGAGAGGCCCCGCTTTTAGCGGGGCCTTTCCCATTTAGGGCCTAAAGATTTTGAGCAGCAGACGCAACCCAGCGATCGTGACCAGCAATCCGAGCATGCGGGCACCGATACCGATATCCAGTAACGCGAGCCACAAGCCGGACAAAGTTGCGAACGCGCCGATGATTGCCCCGAGAATTTTTGTACCGCTACTTTTAGGTTTTCTTCGCCCAAGAAAAAATGCGACTACACCAGCGCCGATGATCGACAGCATTATCAGGACGACTAGTCGAACGAGACTTTCCATTATTTTTTCGCTCGCTTGACTTTTTCGCGCACGACATTGAGTGCGCTGCCGGCTTTGAACCATTTGACTTGCTCGGGTGAGAAAGTGTGGTTGGCATAAAACTCGATTT
>SYNW01000075.1 GCA_005805045.1 Actinomycetota bacterium | reverse complement strand
TGATGCTGACGGTCTTGAAACTGCAGAGTTTTCGGCAGCGTTCGCCGCCGTGACCGTGGCATGGGAAGTTCTTGGTGACCCGGTGCGCCGTCGCGAATATGACAATTCTTTGATTGTTCGAGCTGCAGAGAACTCGGAGCGCAATTTCAAACGAGCGAATGTCGACGACTCCGTCGAAGATTATGAGCCTGAATTTCCACAAGTCATCGTGCGAGCAAGTTTTCCGTGGAAGTTTATGTTGGTGTCGGTCGTAGTTGGCGTGATTTTGGTTTTGTTTCTGCACTCAAGTGCGACGACCGAAGATTTGCAACGACCAGATTCATTAATTCAAAGCGGATCGTGCGTGATGATTGACCCGACAGAGGCCGTGTACGAGGTTTCTTGCGATGCACCAAACGATGGCGTGGTTCGACAATTGATCGGTTTTGACAGAACGTGCCCGAGCGACACTTTTGGTTATCGCGATCGCCAAGGAATGGGAATCGCATGTTTAGAACCTTGATCGGGTCTATTCTTTGATTATGTCAAGGCACTGCGAGCGTCCGTCCTGTCGAGAGAAAGGTGAAGTTGCTTATGTCATTGACACAGCCAATTTGCTGATCAGTATTGATGCGCCAATACCGAGAGATTCGTCGCGCGTAAATGTTTTGTGTCGTCGCCATGCTGACTCGTTGGTCGTGCCGCGCGACTGGCAGATAATTGACAATCGGGCGAAAAAGCAGCGGCTGTTTAGTGCACCCGCGGGACCAAAGTCAGTGCGGACGAAAAGAGCAAAGGCTGAAAAAAATAAAAAGGGTGCCATGATCCAAGATCTGTTTGACTTTGCGACACGCGTAGTTGCCGCGCCGCAACCATCGCCGGATCGGACCCTAGAAGTTTCTGCAGAGTTGGTTGAAACCGAGACCGAAACTGAGACGATTGATCCACAAGAGACTCAAGCAATGCCGTGGACGCCACAATTTGACCGAACCGGCGATCTCGACGGCAGATTGCGAGCGCGCGGCAGATTGCTGTCGCGCGCCTTCGGAAATTTCGAGGACACTGATCAATCTGACGATCAAGATCATGATCAGCAACACCCCGAGTATTTGTAGCAGTAAATGGATGTAGTTGCATCTGTTGATGTGCCAGTTTCTGTCGAAAAACTGTTTGACCATGTGGCTGACTTGGCGAATTATCCGTCGTGGTTAGATTTTGTGCACAAAGTTGACGCGATCAGCGATGCCGGGGATACCGACGCAACCTGGCAAGTCGAGCTGCGCGCCAGACTCGGCGTGCTTGCACGCTCAAAGCGACTGCGAATGGCTCGAACTGTCTGTGAAGCACCGAGACTTGTTGTGTTTGAACGCCGTGAACAAGACCTGCGACGACACGCCGAGTGGGTGTTGCGGGCAACAGTCAGCGCCACCGCAACAGGGGCGAGGCTCGAAACAAACCTGCACTATTCGGGCAGTTTGTTTACCGGGGGTTTATTGGAACGCGCGCTTACCGAGCAGATTAAAACTGGGCGCGAAAAACTCAGCCGACAATTGAGCGGGAGGTAATCGCTACGGGCTGACCAGCGGCAAGTTGTCCGCAGGCGGCGTCGATGTCGGTGCCGCGGTTGCGTCGCACCGTTGCGTTGACGCCGAGATCAATAAGTTGTGCAGCGAACTCGCGCACTTCTTCGGGCGCACTGCCCTTGGTCAGATATCCAGGCGTCGGGTTGAGAGGAATCAAATTGACATGCGCGCTTGGCTTGAGGCTTTTGCAGAGTTTGGCGAGTTCTCGAGCGTCTCGTGGCGTGTCGTTGACATCCTTAATTAATGCCCATTCGAACGTGACCCGACGATTTTTCTTTTGCAGATATTTTCGGCATGCCTGCATCAGGTCTTCGATCGGGTAGCGCTTGTTGATCGGCACGAGTGAGTTGCGCAGATCGTTGCGCGCCGCGTGAAGCGAAACCGCCAGGTTGACGGGCAGAGGTCGATCGGCGAGCGTGTTGATGCCAGGAATGATGCCGACTGTTGAAATTGTCAAGTGTCGCGCCGAGATGCCGATGGCTTCGTGAATGCGCGTGACCGCTTGCCATACTGCTTCTTCGTTGGCGAGAGGTTCGCCCATGCCCATGAACACGACGTTGGCGAGTCGTTGATCGCGTGAGGCGCTAGTTCGCGCGGCGTGCACGACTTGCTCGACGATTTCACCTGCAGTTAATTGACGACTGAAGCCGGCTTGACCCGTTGCACAAAAACCGCAGGCCATGGCGCAACCTGCTTGCGTGCTGACGCAAACCGTGGCGCGGTCTAGATAGTGCATCAATACGGATTCGATCTTGTGACCGCCATTGGCGAGTTGCCAGAGAAATTTCGTCGTGCCACCCCGATCGCTGTCGCGAGAGGCGACAAGTTCGAGACCGCTCGGCAGAGCGGTGTCGAGTTTGGTGCGCAGATCTTTGGAGATCGTCGTGATTTCGAGCGGTGCTTGAAACTCTGTGTAAAGACCCTGCCAAACTTGATCGAGGCGATACTTTGGCGCATCGCCAAGAATTGCGGCGATGTCTTCGCGACTTGCGTCGTATCGCGTTTTAACCAACTGTGAGTGCTCGCTCACTTTATTTGAGGTGCTTTTGGGCGAGCGTTTCGTAATCGACCATGCGGGAGCGAAGCACATCGAGGCTTGCCGTCCAAAATGCTTCGTCGCTGACATCGATGTTGAATGCGCGACCGAGTTCTTCGGCGGTGTCCATGCCCGCGCGTGAAAGCACGGTGTCGTAACCACTGCGAAAACGCTCGGGGTCGCGGCTGTATTGGGCGTAGAGGCCCAGACCGAACAACAAGCCATATGTATATGGCCAGTTGTAAAAATGACTGCCGTAATAGTGGGGCTTTAGAACCCACATATGTGGATGGGCAGTTGATTGGTCGATGCCATTGCCGTAAGCCGAAGCTTGGGCGCTGAGCATCATCTCGTTGAGTTCGCTGACCCCAAGCGTGCGGCGTTGACGACGAGCAAAAACTTCGGTCTCGAACAAGAAGCGACTATGAATGTCAACGACGACTTGATTGGCGCCGCCGAGATCTGTGTCGAGCAATGCCAGACGCTCATCGCCTGAGAGTCGCGACAGACCTTCTTCGACCACGAGAGTTTCGCAGAAGATGCTGGCGGTTTCAGCGAGCGCCATCGGCAAGCGTTTTTGTAGTGGTGTGCGATCTGACAACTGTGTGTTGTGATAAGCGTGACCGAGTTCGTGGGCGGTTGTTTGTGCTGAGTCGACGCTGCCCGACCAGTTGAGTAGCACGAGTGATCTGTCATCGACGAATGACATGCAAAATGCACCGCCAACTTTGCCTTCGCGCGGTTCGGCGTCAATCCATTTTTCGGCAAGTGATCGATCGACGAGGCCGGCCAGGTTGTCGCTGTATGCGGCGAATGCTCCGCGCACGAGTTGAACGCCTTGGTCCCATGAAATTTGACTTGGAGCGACATTGAGTGGCGCGAAGAGATTCCACCAGGACAAGCCGTTTTTGTCGCCATGCAGTTTTGCGCGCACGTTCATCCAACGGCGAAAGTCGGGTAGTGACGCGGTGACGGCACTTTGCATCGCATCAAATGTTTTGCGGCTGACGCTGTTGGCGTAGAGCGAAGCATCGAGTGGCGACGCCCAATGACGACGACGATTGACCACATTGGCTTCGCCTTTGATTGAGTTCATCGCTGCGGCGCACGGTGTGGCGACCGTCGGCCATGCACGCATCTCGGCGTCGTAGGCGGCTTTGCGCACGCGCAGGTCTGAGTGTGTCGACATGCCGCGCACGGCGGTGATCGGCAAAGTTTTAGTGCCGTCCGGCAGATTCACTTCGACAGTCAACTGTGATGTGATGTCGCCCTGCAGGCGTGACCACGCCGAGGAGCCGGTTGTTGAAAGTTCGGCGTAGAGGCCCTCTTCGGTTTCGCTCATTTGATGTTCGGCGCGAGCTTGCAATCTTTGCAGAGGGCCAAGATGTTCGCGCGCGACTTCGCTGACCTTAGCCAAATCTTCGGCACCAAGTGTGGCGACCCAATCGGCGAACCTCGCAAGAAGCGGCGAGAGGCGAGAGTCGATGACTTCGAGTTCACTGAGCAGACCTTGTGCGGTTTCTTCGCGCGTATTCGTGCTGACGGTGGCATAAACATATGAACCGAGAATTTCGGATTCTTTGATCGTCTCGTTCATCGCAGTGATTACAGAGTTGGCAATCTCACCATCTTGTTTTGATGGTTTGTGTGGTGTGCCGGCGCGAATGTTGTGTTCTTCAAATTGGGCTTCAAGACGGGTGACATTGGCGCCCGTGCGCTCCATGGCGTCGGTGAACGAGCGGGCGGTGAACGATTCGTGAATGTCGGCAACTGACCAACGGGGCAAAAGGGTGTCTGTCATGGGTTTTAGTGTATGCGTATCGGCAACTTTCAGGTTCGTTTTGATGCAGACGCGATGTCACCGACGAAAGCCTGCTTGCGATGATCAATGGTGAAACCGATTCTCTCGTAAGTGGCGATTGCGGCCGTGTTGTCTTGATCCACGAACAGCATGCCAGTTGTCGCACCTGAATTTGTTAAGTAGTCGAGGCCGGCGACGGTCAGCGATCTGCCCAGACCTTGTCCGTGAAATTGTGGGTCGACGGCGATCACATAAATTTCGCCAATTTTCGGATCTGTCTCGCGATCAATTTTTGTCCAGCAGAATGCCGCGAGTTCTCGTGTGGTGGCCGAAAAATGCATCAAGAACCCTTTTGGGTCGAACCATTTTTCGGACTGTCGGGATTGCAGAAGTTGTCTAGTCCAACCGCCCTGCTCGGGGTGATTGACAAACGCACGATTGTTGATGGCCAGCCACGCTTCTTCGTCGTCGCCGACACGGAAACTTTGGGTTGCAACTTG
>SYNW01000074.1 GCA_005805045.1 Actinomycetota bacterium | reverse complement strand
TCCAGTTGCAAGAGATACAGCCACGGCTTTAAGTCGCGCATTTCCAGTAAGCGTGTCTGCATCTTCAACCACATCTGCGAGTTCTTTCGGTCGCGCAACAAGGTCGACCAAGTTTTGTAAGAGGTCACTGATCTCGGCAACCTTGTGCGGGTTGGCCGAAGCGCAGACTACGCGCAACATACGCCCAGCATCTTTGTTACGGTCGTGGTTTTGGCGGCACGGCGAGAGTTTGTGTCTGCAATGCAAAAACCTCGCGCAAACCAGCCGTCGCCAGAGCCAACAATTCACTCAATTGTGTTTGGCTAAATGCCGCACCTTCGGCGGTGCCCTGCACTTCAACGAACTTCGGCTCGGTTGAGTTATGCGCCTGCAACATCACGACATTCATGTCGACCTCGGCCGAACTGTCTTCGACATATGGCAAATCAAGAATTGGCGAGCCGTTGTGAATGCCAACGCTCACTGCCGCACACAACGAGTGCAACGGGTGCACAGCTATCAATCCGTTTTGCTGCACTCGAGTCAGCGCATCATGCAACGCAATATATGCACCGCAGATGCTGGCGGTGCGTGTGCCACCATCTGCTTGCAGAACGTCACAGTCAACAATTACTTGGCGCTCGCCAAGCAGAGTCATATCGCAACACGAGCGCAACGATCTGCCGATCAGCCGTTGAATCTCAATCGTGCGACCGCCTTGTTTGCCTTTGGCGGCTTCGCGATCATTGCGGTCAGGTGTCGAACCAGGCAACATCGAATATTCGGCGGTGACCCAACCTTTGTTTTTGCCTTTCATCCAGCGCGGCACGTCTTCATCAACTGATGCCGTGCACAAAACCCGGGTCTTGCCAAACGAAACCAGCACCGACCCTGCGGCCATCTCGGTGAAGTCACGCTCAAACTTGAGCTGGCGCAGTTCGTTTGCTTTTCGTCCGTCTGGTCGTGTCATGTTCTCTCCGTTTTGTTGCGAGTCTCTATTTGATTTGCCAATGCTTTGCTGACATTAACTCTGGCCCCAAGAAACGACGACCGAGTTCGGCAAATTGCCGAACATCGCCCGACGAATAAAACTCGTGCGAACCTTGAACGCCAGACCCAACGCTACGAGCAATGTTGTTTTTTGCCAGTGCATCACGCACTACAGATGCGGTCGCGTCGGCGCTATCAATTAGTTTCACATCAGGCCCCAATACTTTTCCAATAACCTGGCTCAAATATGGATAATGCGTGCACCCCAACAACAACGCATCAACGTCGGCTTTTCGTATCGGTGCGAGCAACTTCTCTGCCAACTGTGTCACTGCCTCACCAGAAGTTTCGTCACGCTCGACAAATTCGACAAAGCCAGGGCACGCAGTTGCTATCAGCGAAACATCGGTTGACTTCTCGCGCGACGCATCAGCAACGGCTCTTTCGTACGCACCCGAAGCAATCGTGCCGATCGTGCCGATCACTGCCACACGATTATTTTTCGTCGTGCGCACTAGGGCCCGTGCACCCGGCTCGACAACGCCGATCACGGGCACAGAAAGCGAACTTTGTAATTCGCTCAGCGCAACCGAAGCAGCGGTGTTGCACGCGACGACAATCAACTTGGCGTTGAAATCGCGCAAGAGACTCGTCGCCAACTCGATTGCAAAACTTCGCACATCACCAGCGGGCTTGGGCCCATACGGGTAGCGCGCCGTGTCACCGATATAAACGAGGTTTTCGCTCGGCAACAAGTCAATAACCGCACGAGCAACCGTCAGACCACCAAAACCAGAGTCGAACATGCCAATCGGGCGATCAACTTGCGCATTCATCTTTGCCAACGCTACGCCGTCAACGCGTTCGAACTTGTGCAGCAAGTTCATGCCAAGCCAATGCTTTATAGTCGCTGTGTGCTTCTTGCCGCCGGCCTCGCTCTTTTGGCAGCCGTTTTGCACGCGAGTTGGAACCTACTTGTCAAGCAGACAAGTGATCGATTTCTAGCGCTGTGGGGTCAGTTTGTTTTTGCCGGTTCGTTTGCCGTGATCGCCCTGGTCGGTTGGACGGTAATCGACGGTCAACCAAATATTTCTTGGTGGTGGTCGATCATCAGTGGTTGCGGACACCTGCCTTATGTGATATTGCTCGCCAAGGCATATGACAAAAATGATTTCTCCCTGACATATCCGATTGCGCGTGGTGCAGGCGCGCTCAGTGCCGCGGTGTTGGGTTTGATTTTTCTCAACGATGATCTCTCGGCACTGAGCATGGCGGGTATCGCCGTTGTTCTTTTTGGTCTTTGGGTTCTCGTTTCTGGTCAGCCAATCAACAATATTTTTCCCGCCCTTGGCGTTTCAGCAACAATCGGCGTCTATTCGGTTGTCGATGCATACGGTGCGCGCAACTCAGACCCCATCGCTTTTGCATTGAGTGTTTTCGTCAGTGGTGCCATAACAATCACAATCTGGGCGCTGCTCACACGCCGTAAAGCCCTCAAAAATTTTCTTGTCGCCGAATGGAAACCATCTCTCTTTGGTGGCACCATGTCAATAATTGCCTACTCGCTTGTCGTCTACGCGTTCACCCTCGCACCAGTTGGCTATGTCGCGACAATGCGCGAATCAAGCGTGGTCATCGCCGCACTCGCCGGCTGGAAATATCTCAAAGAAGACGATCACAAGCGGCGACTAACTTCAGCGACCGTCGTCGTTGCTGGTCTTTGCGTGCTGGTAGCAGGTCGCTAAAAATAGATTATTTTTTCGGCAGCCGCTTCGGCGGTGTCTAGATCAACCGTGTAGGCACCCGTCGATAAATACTTCCAGCCACCGTCGCAAACAATAAACACGATCACCGCTCCTTGATCAGTATCCGCGCTGATCTCACTCGCTACCTTCAACGCCCCAGCCAACGACGCCCCAGAAGATATGCCCGCGAAAATACCACACTCACTTACGAGACGACGCGTGCACTCGATGCTCTCGCGGGGTCGTACAACTCGCTTGCGATCCAATGTCTGATAGCCGTTCCATTTTTCAAACACTGGCGGGATGTAGCCGTCATCCAGATTGCGCAAACCTTCGACACGCTCACCAATCGGTGGTTCAATCGCAATAATTTTGATGTCTTTATTTTTCTCCTTCAGGTACTTTCCGACACCCATCAATGTTCCGGTCGTGCCAAGGCCAGCGACAAAATGCGTAACCTCTGGGCACTCACGCCAAATTTCTGGACCAGTCGTTTCATAATGTGCAGTCGGGTTTGCTTCATTTTCGTATTGATGCAGGAAACACCAGTCGGGATTTTCTTTGGCCATTTTTTCGGCTCGCAATACCGCACCATTCGAACCTTCGGCACCTGGCGTGACAATAACTTCAGCACCAAAAACTTGAAGCATCTGACGACGTTCGATTGAAACGTTGTCCGGCATCAAAATCGTTATCGGGTACCCCTTGATCTGCGCAATCGCCGCCAGCGCGATGCCGGTGTTTCCCGACGACGGTTCGACTATTCGCTGACCAGGTGAAAGTTTGCCGTTTTTTTCGGCTTGCTCGATCATTGATTTGGCAATGCGATCTTTAACCGAGCCAAACGGATTTTGATTTTCGAGTTTGGCCAGCAAACGTACGCGTGGATTCGGTGAAAGCTTTGAAACGTCGACCAATGGCGTGTTGCCAATTAGATCGAGCACATTTTCGTAAATCACCATTGATTCAGGATACCTGACCAATATGGTCGGATTTATACGGTTTTGGGGAGTTTTGCTTTCAACGTTGTGAAATTGGTGATAGTCAAACCGTGACGATTTGGCTTTCAGAAATCTGAGAGTCAACGATGCGGTAACTGCGAGTCTTGGGCTCGGCATCTTTCAATCCAATAATCACATAATGCCACGCAGGGTCTGGAGCTTGAGCAACGTCCGTGGCACTCGGGTATGGCTCGGTATGGGTGTGGCTGTGCACGACACCAATGATCGCCAGCCCGCGCGCCTCGGCATCAAGTTCAATTCGCAGATGATCTCGCGGATCAAGCGTGTAGATGACTTTGCTCTGCGCAATGTTTCGACACGGATGAAACTCGCGCGCCACGTCGCTGCCCAGTTCACCCACCAAAAATCCACAACACTCGAGTGGCGTTTCAGCGAGCGCCAACTGCTTGATCTGCTCAAGTACTGAACTTGGTATCACGATTTGTGACGAAGAATTTTGATTCAACATTGGCTTAAAAGGCTACAGGTACGCTTAATGCACGCTATGAAAAAAGACAGTCCAGAGATCATCGCCAGCAATCGCAAGGCGCGACACAACTACACAATCGTTGATGTCATAGAGGCTGGCATTGTGCTGCACGGAAGCGAGGTCAAGAGCCTGCGCGAAGGTCAAGTTCAGATCGCCGAGGCTTATGCCCATGTCGTGCGTGGCGAAATGTGGCTCGAAGGCGTGCATGTCTCCGTCTATCGATTCAGCCACGGGGTCGGCTCGCACGAACCGATGCGCTCGCGCAAACTGTTGTTGCATCGCGAGCAGATTCGCAAACTTCAAGAACGCATGGCCAAAGAGCGCCTGACGCTGGTGCCTCTGTCGATGTTGCTAAAGAACGGTCGCGTCAAGGTCGAACTCGCACTCGCCAAAGGGCGTCAGAAAGAAGATCGCCGCCAAGCCATCGCTGAGAAAGAATCGAAACTTGAAATGCGACGCGAAGCCGGCCGCCAACGCAAAGGCAAGTCCTCATTAAATAGCCCGCTGTCGGGCAGGCAAACTGGTTCTCGCTCTAGCCAACGCGACTCAGACGACTGAAAGAACTCGACAAAATAAATCGCACACGCTTGCCGTAGACTGCACGTGTTACGTAAGTTCAAAGGGGCTGACAGGTTTCGACGTCAGATTCGATGTTCGAGCGTGCGACTCGAGTTGCTCAGACTCGTAAAACGGGGCAAAAAAATAACTGCCAACAAGCAGTTCGCTCTCGCCGCCTAATTAAGTGGCAGAGAGCAACCGTGAGCCGCAAGGTCGCACGGGGCCAATTCACCGCAGCCCGGCAACAGAAGCGGGGAATGACATTGGGAAAGACCGATGA
>SYNW01000073.1 GCA_005805045.1 Actinomycetota bacterium | reverse complement strand
TCGAAATTGTTCCGGCTCGATCTGTTTTCGCAATCGAATGCCGAGCCACACCCCAACACCCATCACGGGTATCGCCAGCAGCGCCAGTGACAAAACTTCTGGCGTAATCTTGCCTGCTAATGCAAAAGTAATTAGCGTCAGCAAATTCAAAATTGTGAACACACGATTGAGCACGGCCCTGAAGTTCTCAGGAGAATATTGTCTGGCGTGAAGCAAGAACACGATTGGTGGCCCATTGGTCGAAGTAGAAGTTGAAAGTACGCCGGCAATTACACCCACCGAATAGTCAAAGGTCAATGGCAAGTGACGAAGATCGAACTCTCGAGAACTCAAGACGACCCCGATCAGGACGAATATGCCGAGAAATACCTTCATTGGTCGCGCATCCATATTGTTCAACAACCACAAACCCAATGGCATGCCCACAAGTGCCGAAACTATTAGTCGCTGCGAGACCTCGCGTGCCGAAACCGCACGAGATTCATACCACTGGAAGCCGCAACTCACCGTTGAGACTGCAGTTGCGGTAACAACTGCTGTTGGTAGATCAATGAAGAAGATCATCAACGGCACGGAGATCAGGGCGAAACCAAAGCCGAACAAAGCCTGAATAACCGCCGCACCGAAAACGATTACGGCAACGGCAATCCAGGCAGTCAACGACATTTAAACCAATGTTTTAAGACACTAATTCGTCAGCAAGTCAAGGGCAGAGTCGAAAACCTGTGTGTGAAGGTCGATGTCTGATTGAGTGTGAAACGGCGAAAGAAGCGCCATGTTATGAAACGGTGTGAGCAAAATACCCCGATTCAGCGCCCACAGATGCATGAAATTTTCCAGCACTTCGTCGACCCCGGCTGCTGCCTGCGCACCATTTTTCGGTGGTGCACAAAACCAATATTCGGCACGACATCCCAGTTGCTGCACGCTCCAGTCAAGCTGGTGTGCCTTGACCGAGTTTAAGACGCCTTCTGTCCATCGTGTCGCCAAGCCGATTGTTTTTTCAAACTGACTCGCGAGTAACGCGTTCGACAATGTTGCTCGCACCGCCGCCATAGCCAAAACGCTGCCCGATAGGGTTCCGCCCAAACCTGAGACATCAACATCGTGGCTCCCGAGTGATTTTTCAGCCTGTGTGGCGAGATCACCCGACAAACCGTATGCCGCAACTGGGATTCCCCCGCCAATCGTCTTGCCGATAACAAGCATGTCGGGCTCGAGATTCCAAAGTTTTGTCGCACCGCCTGGTCCGGCACAAATTGTGTGCGTCTCGTCGATGATCAATATCACGCCGTGCTTCCGAGTTAATTTACGCACACCAGCCAGATAACCCTCTTCGGGTAAGACAATGCCGATGTTGGTTAGCGCAGGTTCAATGAGCATGCAGGCGACATCTCCGAAACCAAGTTGTTCATCTAGTTTTTCTAAGTCGTTAAATGGCACTACTCGCGTCGTCAACGACGGATGAACCTGCGGCCCAATCGCGCCATGGCGAGAAATCGTCAAACCTTTCTGATCGGCGATGACCAGAGTTTCATCAACTGTCCCGTGATAACACCAATCATGCACAAGAACCTTCGGACGCTGGGTCAAATGACGAGCAAGTCTGAGTACAAAACGATTCGCATCGGTTGCACTTATAGAAAACTGCCACTTCGGCAAACCAAAGCGGCGCGTCAATTCTTGACCCACCCAAGTTGAATCGGTGCTGGGCAACATCACCGTCGAACCACGCTTTAGTTGAGCCGTGATCGCATTTGTAATCTCATCTACCGCGTGACCCGTCATTGAGCCCGTATCACCGAGGCAGAAATCTACATATTCGATCCCGTCGATATCCGTGAATCTGGCTCCTTGCGCAGTCTTGACGGTTATCGGGAAAGCTCCAGACCACCGCTTCATCCACGGCATCGGCACACCGCCGATCAGTGATTCGTCGGCTGCGATGGCAGCCTGTTGTGAGCGAGGGTGCAGCTCAATGAAACGCTCCTCTTCTTTGGCGAGCGCATTTGCAAGTTTCACCCGATCTACCACCTTTCCATCATGGCAAATTTGGGTCTAATATCGTCAAGTGCCCCTGGGAAATTTTCGCAATAAGCATCTTGGGCTGAAGATCAATTTCCCGCGCCTGAATCAACGAATTAGTGCCCTGGCCGAGATTTCGCCTATTGATGGGGGCGGAAACTGCCGTCTCGCGCTGACTGATGAAGACAAATATGGGCGAGATTTGGTCGTTTCTTGGATGCGCGAACTGGATCTTGAAGTTTCTGTTGACGTAGTCGGAAACATCATCGGCGTCTGGAATGTCGGCAAAGGTGCACCCGTGATGTCGGGGTCGCATATTGATACGGTGCGAACCGGTGGCCGTTTTGATGGCTGCTATGGCGTACTCGCCGCGCTTGAATCTATACAAACCTGCCAAGACGCAAAAATCGTGCCGCCCCGACCGCTGGCAGTTGGAATCTTTACCGATGAAGAAGGCTCACGTTTTGCACCCGACATGCTCGGTTCTCTCGTATATGTCGGTGGCATGGCGGTCGAACAGGCACTCGACGTTGTGGCAATCGACGGCGCAAGACTTGGGGATGAACTTGCACGGATTGGTTACTCGGGCCCCGCACCATGTCCCGGTCTTTCACCGCACGCATTTGTCGAGTTACATATCGAACAAGGGCCGATGCTCGAAGCCAACAACATTCGCATTGGCGCCGTCACCAGTGTGCAAGGTATTTCATGGCAAGAAGTGACAATCCTTGGACAGTCGAATCATGCCGGCACAACACCGATGTCACTGCGCCATGACCCTGCGTATGTCGCTGCAGAAATCACGGTGTTTCTGCGCAACTTGGCCCGTGAATTCGGCGGTGATCAGGTTTGCACGGTCGGCAAGATCGATCTGCACCCCAACCTGACGAATGTCGTTCCAGCCAAGGCGACGCTCACACTTGATGTGCGCAATACCGATGAGGCTCGCTTGAAACTTGCCGAGACCAAGATCGCAGATTTTCTTACGCAAATCGCCGTGACTGAAGGTGTAAAAATATCCACGCGTGAACTCTCGCGTTTCGAACCAGTTATTTTTGACGACAGGGTTATTGACTGCGTCGAATCAATTGCCGAACAACAAGGCAATACCGTGCAACGAATGCCGTCTGGTGCGGGTCATGATGCCCAAATGCTGGCGCGCGTTTGTCCTGCTGGAATGATTTTCGTGCCAAGTGTCAAAGGCATCAGCCATAACCCTGCAGAATTCACGCACGATGCAGATCTTGAAGCCGGTGCAAATATTCTGTTGCATACGATGCTTGCACTTACGACGCTAGATACTCAGGATCAATAACCAATGACACGCAATCTGCATGTTGCCGCTGCGCAGCTCGGTCCGATCCAAAGAAATGACGACCGAAAAATCGTCGTTACCCGACTTATCAGTTTGTTGCGCGAGGCTCACTCTAAAAAAGCCGAACTGGTCGTATTTCCCGAATTGGCACTGACTACTTTCTTTCCACGTTGGTTCGTCGACGACATCTCGCAGGCTGATCACTGGTATGAAACGCAGATGCCATCCAAAGTCACTCAGCCGCTTTTTGATGAAGCCAAAAAACTTAACATCGGCTTTTGT
>SYNW01000007.1 GCA_005805045.1 Actinomycetota bacterium | reverse complement strand
GTCCAAAACTGATTTCGTGATGTACAGCACGCAATGGTGCGGCTATTGCAAGAGATTGAAAGCGATGCTGAATGCGGATGGCATCACATTTACTGAAATTGATCTCGAACAAGACGCAGACGCCGCGGCGATTGTCGAACGAGTGAACAACGGCAATCAAACAGTGCCGACGCTCGTTTTTTCTGACGGCGAAGCGATGACCAACCCGTCGGTGGCCAAAGTAAAAGAAAAGTTGAGCGCGCTCGCAGCGAGTTAGTTTTTGCGCGGCCCAGGAATCACAACCGGGCCGGTGTCGTCGTTGACGCGAATTACGTCGATCTGATGTTCGTAAATCGAACTCAAAGTCTCTGGTGTCAGTGTTTCGCGAGGGGTGCCCGATGCGGCGTGGCGACCGTTTTGTAGCAAAATCACGCGATCGGCAAACGACATTGCGACATTGAGGTCGTGAAACACTGCGATCACGGTGCGACCCTCGTCGACGAGCGAACGTACGATGCTCATCAGTTTTTCTTGTTGGCCGATGTCCAGAACTGCAGTGGGTTCATCGAGCAACAACAACTGAGTGTCTTGGGCCAGAATTCGCGCCATTGAAACCCGGGCTTGTTCGCCGATTGAAAGAGTGCGATATAACCGGTTGCGCATTTCGGTGACGCCGAGTCGTTGCATCGCACTTTCAATGAGATTTTGATCGTTGGCGCCGAGTCGCGGGCCGCGACCCATTTCAACAACTTCGGCAACCGTATACGGAAAAGAAACCGTGACTCGTTGTGGCAGAACTGCACGCATTCGTGCCAATTCGTCATTGTCAATTTCGGTAACCGGCTTGTCACCAAAGAAAACGGTGCCTGTTTCTGATTGCAGGTCGCCAGCCAACACACTGAGCAATGTTGATTTGCCGGCGCCATTTGGGCCAAGAATCGCCACGAGTTCACCTTTTTCGGCGGACATCGAGATATCGCACAAAATCTCTTTGCGCGAGCGAACAACCGAGACATTTTCACACTTGATAACTGTGTTGATATCCATCGCCGGGCCTATGTCCAGGTGCTTTCGCTCGTGCGCATTTTGCGCAGCAGCCACAAGAAGAACGGTGCACCAATTAGTGCAGTGAGAACACCGAGTGGCAACTCAGCGGGCGAGAGCAAAGTGCGCGCCGCGAGGTCGGCGAGCAATGTGACGATCGCACCAAGCAGCGCCGATGACCACAACAAATCTCGGTGCTTGGGCCCGAGTACGAGACGCAAAATGTGTGGCACGATCAATCCGACGAAAGCGATGATGCCAGTTGCCGCGACGGCGCTTGAGGCAAGCAAACCGACGATTGCGATTGTTTGCAGTCGCACTCGTTCGACTGGCACGCCGACATGCGCCGCCGAGCGATCACCGAGCGCCATGAGGTCAAGGGTGCGGGCGAATTTCGTGCTCAGCGCAATACCGACTATTGCGAGCGGTAAAACCACTGCGACCGCGCGCCAAGTTGCGAGGCCGAGTGAGCCAAGACTCCAAAATGTGACGGTGCGAATTTGATCGTCATCGGCGATGAACACGGCGAGGCCGATTAGTGCGCCTGACAATGCGTTGATTGCGATGCCGGTGAGAATGAGCGTGACGACATCCGTTTTGCCGTCAACTCGCGACAAGCCGTAGACAATCGCGGTTGCGAGAGTGCCACCGATGAATGCAAAAACTTGCACGCCAAGTGTGATTCTGCTCAGGCCGATCGTGATTGCGATTACTGCACCGACAGCCGCACCACCCGACACGCCGACTGTTGCCGGTTCGGCGAGAGGATTGCGGAACACGCCTTGCATTACGACGCCAGCCACGGCGAGCGAGGCACCGACAACTATCGCAAGGGCGACACGCGGTAGGCGAACATTCCAAAAAACGGCATGACTTATCGAGTTTGAGTCTGAAGTTGCCGACGGGCCTTGAAACAAAACTTTCAGAACTTCGCCGAACTCGATTGTGTAGGCGCCGGTGGTTAGCGCATTGATGACGACTATGACGAGGGTGATCGTTAGAACTATTGCCACAGTTTTCGTATTAAGTCGGCGCATTTCGCTCATTGATTGATGCTCAGTTTTCCGTCGTCAAGATTTCGAAGGCTTGTGCCAAACGAATGATGAGTTCGCCGGTTCTTGGCCCAAATGAGAATAACAAGTCGTCATCAATTGACACCACCGCTCGAGTTTTTGCCGATGGGGTTTGGGCGATGCCGGGCAAGTCGAGTAGTCCGTCGATGCCGCCAACAGACGCCAGCCCGCGAGTGGTGACGACAATGATCTCAGGGTTGGCGTTGACGATTGATTCGCTCGTGAGCGGTGTGAATGCTGCAAGGTCGAGGTCGGTGCCGACATCGGTGCCGCCAGCCGAGCGGATCATTTCGTCGGCGCCCGATTCTTTGCCACCAAGCAAAAATACCGAGGCGGTGCCGCGCACATAAATAAATGCGACTCGCGGTTTCGCAGTAGCGGGGTCAAGCGTGTTGAGTGCTTGATTGATGTCGCTTTGTGTCGTGTCGAGAAGTTTTATGCCGAAGTTGCTGGCACCAAGCGCATTGGCGATCAGTTTGATGCGTGGTGCGATGTCGGAGAGTTTCCAAACTTCGGGGGCCAGGACAATTGGCACGCCGGCGCCACGTAACTGTTGTATCGCTTCGGGTGGACCAGAACGAGTGTCGCCAATGACGAGTGTCGGCTTTAACTCGAGCACGCTTTCGGCGCTGATGTCATGGCCGCTACTGACTTTTGGTATCGCCGTCAGTGCAGCCAGTGTTGTTGTCGCATCGCGACCAATAATATTGTCGGCGAAACCGAGTGAGATGACTATTTCGGCGATCGCTTCGTTGAGCACGATGATGCGCGATGTATCGGTGATCGTGACTTCGATATCGTCAGCCGAGGTCACCCTTGCTGGCAGGGTTGATTTGCCGTCGCCGACAATTGGCAGTTCAAAGTTTTCGGCCGAAATTAAGACTGGTCGAGTTGACTCGCTCAATGTTGATGATGTTGTGCCAGTCGTCGCAGAGTTTGATGAGCATGAAGAAATTGGCGCGATGAAGATTGATGCGGTTAACAGAGCAAGTCTCGCGTTTCGTGTGACCATAGCCATTTCAATCTACTAGTGACAGACATATTGGTAGAATTCGCAGAGTGAAATTTGCTGGCTATGTGATGTCTGCCTTGTTGCCGATGTTGATGATTTCAAGTTGCGCGACTGAGACATTTGTTACGACGGTCACGACGGCCACGTCGGTCACGACGACAGTTGAGGAGGTTGAAACTGCAGAGACCTTTGCGACTGCGTCATCAACTGTGGTTGCGACGACGGTTGCTGGTGCATCGGTTTCAAGTTCAACGACAATCACTGCAGTTGCCAGCACGACGAGTTTGAGTACCGTCAATGTGGCACCAACAACGACCGTCGTTGCCGCGAGCCGACCAAAACTTTATGTGAGTCAGACAAGCAACCTCAACCCAAATGGGACATCAGTCACAGTTCGTGGCACAGGTTATGACGTGAAAAAAGGGGTGTATGTCATCGTGTGCTCGCAGGCAGCGCCCGGACCACAGGCGACTTGCATCGGCGGAGTGAACATTGATGGTTCATCTTCGAGTTCGGTTTGGGTGTCTTCGAATCCGCCGAACTATGCCGTTGGTCTCACGACTCCATTTTTGCCTGATGGGTCATTTATTATTGATCTCGTAGTCGTCGCAAAAAGCGGAGCGTTGGACTGCACCGTTCTTAAATGCGGTGTAGTGACGCGGTCTGATCATTTGCGGTATACAGATCGAACACAAGATGTTTTTGTGCCGATTTCATTTTCGAATTAATTTTTATTCGCCCCCAAAGAAAGATAAATCAAGATTCATGTCAAATTTAAAGTTTGTTTCGCGCTCAGTTTTTTTATTCACAGTTGTTTCGGTGTTGGTGGCGGCAGTGCCCGCGCAGGTTTCGGCGGCCGTGGGTGTCAGTGTCGGCAAAACAGAAAAACTTGCTGATCTCGAAGTGGTGTCGATCAAATTGACGAGTGTGCCTGCGGGTCAAGGCGTTTATATATCGCAATGCTTCAAGCCGACCCTGGGTCAGCGGGCGGGCACAGGTTTGATTTGCAATGGCAGCGTGACGGAGACAGGCACGATGATCTGGGCAACGACGGACGCGCAGCGTGGTTCGCAGGCGGCGACTAGCGAATTGGTGCTGATGTTGCGCTCGCGCTTTACGAAGGTTGACGCAAATGGTGCGAGCAAAACATATGACTGCGGTGTTTCGAACTGTTCACTGTTTGTTTATCGCGATCACCGTGGCATCACCGACACGGCACTCGACACGATTGTGTCGCTCAAATTCTTGCCACGCCAAACAGTTGCTATCGCGAAACTTGGTTTGAAGCGTGATGGTGCGAGCTATAAATCTGGAGACAGCATTTCTCTGAGCGCAAGCAAATTAAAAACATCCAAGGGTCAGGCTGTTTATGTGTCTTCAGACGAGACACGTGCAGTCTGCACGACGACCGGTACCACGAGCGTAACGATCAAGTTTCGCAAGCCAGGCACATGCCAGGTCACTTTGTTTGCTGATGGCTCGGCGAAGTTCGATCAGATGATTGAGGTTTTGACCTACATCGTCAAATAGAGCGTTTACGAATTTCAGGGATGGCGCATGTCGAGGCGCGCTATTTTTAATTAAGTGTTCCGGTGATTCGTTCGGCGGCGCGACGCATTAACAGTGACTTGGCGAGGTCG
>SYNW01000072.1 GCA_005805045.1 Actinomycetota bacterium | reverse complement strand
TTTCATCGTTAGGTGGTCGAGTATGGGCTTGTCAAGGTTATCGGTTGAAATCCAAATGCACTATGGGTTATGTCGGTAGCGTAAATGATGACATGCGACCCGATCTGCTCGCACTTGGATGGAATCAAACATTCGACGGCGTCGCACGAAAAATAGATTCTTCGTTTCTAATTGGTCGCGTCAGTCGACTCGATCGCGGATGGAGCACGATCAAGATGGGTGCATCCGAAGATCAATCTGGCACTGTTCGCGTCAGAAACATCGGTGCGGATATTGCGGTCGGTGATTGGGTTGCATTCGAAAAAAATCTTGAGCGCATCGAAATTGTTTTGCCCAGATACTCTGCCCTGATTCGTCGTGCGTCGTCTGATTCGGTGCGCGCCGAGCAACATGCGGTGGCGGCGAACATCGACACCGTGTTGATCGTGCATGCCGCAACCAACGAATCAAATCAGCGTCGTGTCGAGCGCGAACTTGTTTTGGCGTTCGACAGTGGCGCGAGGCCAGTGCTGGTGCTCACAAAAAATGATCTGCAAGATGCACCACAACACATCGCCGAACTGCGCGACGTCGCCAGTGTTTGTGGTATTGCGTGTCATGTTGTCAGCGGCTTGACCGGCGATGGTCTGGATGAGCTAGCGAAATATGGCGAAAATCATTGTTCGGTGGCCGTGCTTGGCGCCAGCGGGGTTGGCAAGTCGACGCTGGTCAATCGTTTGATTGGTGAAAATTCGCAACAGGTTGCTGAAGTGCGCGACGGCGACCAGCGCGGGCGACACACGACCGTGGCCGCAGATTTGTTGCCGATGCCCAACGGTGGTTGGCTGATTGACACGCCAGGGTTGCGCGCGCTCAATTTGTGGACAAGCGGACACGGCATCGAGCGGGCATTCGCCGACATCTTCGCACTTGCCGATGGTTGCAAGTTTCGCGACTGCAAACACCAAGATGAGCCCGGCTGTCGTGTTCGTGCCGCCGTCGAAAAAAATGATCTCACTGCCGAACGACTCGACAGCATGAGACGACTTGTCGCCGAAGAAGTTGCGCTCGAAGAAGAGCAAAAAGTTCGGGTGCGACTGTCAAATCGCAAAGGCATGCGCAAACTCGATTAATCGTCGCCTATTAGTTGTCGTGGCATTGTTGCTGTTGCGTGCAGGTTAATTTCGTGCAACAGCACACCGATAAGCGGTACTTCGACCCTGCGCGCATAGTTCAATTCGACTTTGGCCGCGTCGCCACTGAGGTTCGCAATAACTGCAATGTCCTTGAGATTGATTTCGTGCTCGACCGTGGCAACCGCTAGTTGCTGCGCCGAGTCCTGGGTGATGTCGGCCAGCGAGATGGCTCGCGCCGCTGTTCGCGCCGCATGATTGAGTGCCAATTGATCGTTTGCCACGCCACCCAGTTGCACTACGCACATCGAAAACAAAACAATAAATGGCAAGGTCATTGCAAACTCGACAGTGGCTTGACCGCTCTCTCCGGATAATTTTTTAGCCAACACCGTCGGTGCGATCAAAGATGTTCGATAGCACCGTGTCGAACAGTTCGCCGATTCGACCTGCGCCACCACCGTCGGTGGCCCAGGCGACAACCAACAGTGCGATAACGGCAGCCCCCAATAACACGAGCGCATATTCGGTGGTGGCTTGGCCAGAATCAGTTTGGGGTTGAAACAAATTTTTCATAGTAGTTGCCCCGAGACGACCGTCAGCGAATTGATCAATAGCGGCAACATCGCCAGTAATACGAACGAGGGCAAAATGCAACACACCAGTGGAAACAAAAGTCGAATCGGCAATTCTTTTGCCTCGACTTCTCGCACACGCCGTCGCTCTTGGTGTGCGTGAAATGAAAGTTGATCGAGCACCGAAGTGATCGGCAAGCCGTCGCGGTCGGCGCTGACCAAAATGTCGCAAATCGAATAGACGCATGGGCCCAGATCATTTCGCAGGTTTTTCATCACTTCGGCAAAGCGTCGACCAGCCACAAGTTCGGTGTGGGCGCGAAAAAGATTCGGCCGCAAGTTCTCTGGCACCCAATTGTGAAGTTGCGACACCGCGGACGCAGGCCCATGCCCGGCGCGAATCAGAACCAACAGCGTGTCGATCAACTCAGGAATGCTTTGAGTCACCGTAGTTTGAGGCAGCCCCGGTCGTCGACAGTAAAAAAACACTCCGACGATGCCGGCTATGACAATAAGCGAGATCATGCCGGGGTAGGTGAGACGATTGCTCGCATCCACTTCCTTCCTGCGTAGTTGAAACTCGAACCGAGCAAAATACAGAACCAGCCGGCGGCACTGAAGATCAAGAATTGGCGCACGGCGTCACTGGTGACAATCAACCAGCCACATACGGCGACTGGCGCCCACGATAAAACTTTTGTCGAGAGCATTGCTTGTGCCGACTGCGCTTGACGATCGTGGATGTTCGTCGATCGCTCACGCAACACGATCGCCGCGCGCTCAAGGGCGAGAACGCCCCCAACCCCACCAGTTGCGGCGAGTTCTATCGTGCGCAAAGCGAACGCCAATTCGCTGTTGTTTGTGCCCAACAATAACTTTTTCGTCGCGTCACCAAACGACTCGCCGCCTGTCGTCGCCGCAGCCAGATCGTCGACAACTGCAATTTTGCAGGCGTTCGTTTCAACGGCAGAGTGCAGCGAACTCGCCATTGACTTGCCGAGGCGTAAGTTTCGTGCCGTGGTGTCGAGCAACTCTGAAAGTTCACCGAGCAGGTCGAGGTCGTTGCTTGGTTCTGCTGGCATTTTCGGTTTGCCTAGTCGGCGCAATACGAATTGGCGTGACAAGAACGGTTGCAAATACCAAAAGCCAACCACGAGTGCCAAAGCACCAAAACAGATCGAGCCGAGAACTAAGAACAAGATTCTCATTGCACCAAACCGCTTTCGACTCGTCCTTGTGTGACGACATCTCGTAACTGCTCGGGCTCGACGAATAAAACTTCTTGCACGAAACGCGAGCCATCAATGTGCCGGGCCACGTGCACGATCGCATTGATCGATGTCGCCACATGATCGCGCACGACTTCGCGCGACCAATTCGCAGCGTGTTGCAACACGAGAGACTCGACTCGACGCAACGCATCTCGCGCACTATTGGCATGAATTGTCGACATCGAGCCGTCGTGACCGGTGTTCATTGCCGACAACATGTCGAGTGTCTCGGCGCCGCGAACTTCGCCAATAATCAACCGGTCGGGGCGTAGTCGCAACGCCGTGCGCACGAGCGATCTGGTCGAGATTTCGAGGTTGCCGTCGGGGCTCGATGGTCGCGCTTCAAGACGAACCACGTGATGATGAGCCAGTTTTAATTCGGCGATGTCTTCGATCGTCACGATGCGTTCGTTTGGTGCGAGATAGTCGCATAGCGAATTGAGCAAGGTAGTTTTGCCCGCAGAAGCAGCGCCACTAATCAGTATGTTTCGTCGGTCGAAAATCAGTTGTTGCAGAATTTCAACCACATCGCGACCGGCAAAATCGTCGAGCGTGATTCGGTCGACACTGAATCGGCGAATTGAAATGCACGGCCCGTCGACGCTAATCGGCGGTATTACTGCGCACATTCGCGACCCGTCACTCAATCGGGCGTCGACAACCGGCGAAGTTATGTCGATGCGTCGGCCGAGCGGCAACAGCGTGCGCTCGATAAAAGATCGTGTCTCGGTTTCGCTGATCGTATCGACGTGTTCGAGTTGGCCGTTGCGCTCAAGCCAAATTTCGTTGCCACCGTTGACCATGACTTCGCGCACTGTTGCATCCTTGAAAAATTCTTCGAGGCGACGCGAAGAGACTTTGTTGATGTTGACCAGACCGCACTGATCGATGCGGTTCATGCTGCAACCGTGAGTTGTTTTGCAAGCGCAGCCGGTAGGCGACTGGCCAACAGACCGGCATCAAC